>CAXTLE010000366.1:0-3223 GCA_964244855.1 uncultured Aestuariivirga sp.
ACCTTCTCCCGCGAAGAGGCGCGGGAGAAGGCGAAAATTGCAATCAGCCTTCTCCCGTTTCTTCTAACGGGAGAAGGTGGCCGAAGGCCGGATGAGGGAGTTTAAACTCTAAGCCCGCCTTCTATTCCGGTCCTGCGCCGGCTGATAGGCCATGCGTGCATGATACTCACAGTAAGGTGAACCATCGCGTGGACCATGGCCGCAGAAGCAGAAATCATCATGCTGCGGATCGCCGATGGGCCATTTGCAGGTTTTGTCGGAGAGATGCAGAATCGTAATGCGTCCATCCTTCGAGGATTCGACCAGCCGCAATGGCTTTGGTTCTGGCAAGGGTGCCAGGCGCGGATTGACATAAGGCTGGGCATAGCTTTTCAGCGCCGTGTTGCCAGCCGTGGGTGGCATGGACGGACGTGATGGTCCACGTGATGCAGAAGATGTCTGTCCTTCCGCAGCAGGCTTGCGCGCCGTGCGTGGAGTTTGCGCCCGTGGGGTGTTCACACGGCCTGCAAGGTTCAATCGATGCACCTTGCCGATCACCGCATTGCGGGTAACGCCCATGCCGAGCTTGCCCGCAATTTGACTTGCACTGAGCCCATCGGCCCAAAGCTTTTTCAATGTTTCTACGCGGTCTTCCGTCCACGGCATCTTTTCGCCGCCTGCTGCCGATACATCATTCACGTCGTGAATCCTTCCTTGCTCACAGGGAATGCCTCTTCCCTGCGTTAAAAACTTTACGCTGACTGAAACGCTACATCTCGTAGCTGATGGCTTATTCCCTACAGCGTGTAGCGGGCCATCGGCAACCAAATGAAAGCCTGTCGCAAGAGTTTTCCCCAGTTTCCTGCGATACAACGTGGTTAATAAAAAGTTAAAGCGGGTTCAGAGACGCCCGTCCATGCGCTGTTTTGACTCAGGTGTGGAAAGCCTGTCATTGACCAGTGGATAACGTCACTTTATATTGGAACTGTTGCGCGCCAGTCTCACCTGACTGGCGCTTTTCACTTTTGGAGAGGGATAGGGTCCATGATTGCTTCCGTGTTGCCAACCTATAACCGTGCGCCCATGGCTTTTGTGCGCGGTGAAGGTTGCCGCGTTTACACGGAAGAGGGCGAAGCTTACCTGGATTTCGGCGCTGGCGTGGCAGTGACAAGCTGTGGCCATGCCCATCCGCATCTGGTGAAGACGCTGACCGAGCAAGCGCAGAAGATCTGGCACACCTCCAATCTGTATCGTATGCCGGGCCAGGAAAAGCTGGCGGCACAGCTGATCGAGAAGACATTCGCTGACACCATGTTCTTTTGTAACTCCGGTGCCGAGGCGCTGGAATGTTCGATCAAGATGGCGCGGAAATATCATTATACCAATGGCCAGCCAGAGCGCTCCACCATCATCACATTCGAAGGCGCATTCCATGGCCGCACCCTCGCCACCATTGCAGCAGGGGGTCAGGAAAAATATCTCGAAGGATTTGAGCCGCGCATGAACGGCTTTCGGCAATTGCACTTTGGCGATCACAAGGCGTTGGAAGAGGCCATCACTCCGGATGTGGGTGCGATACTGGTGGAGCCAGTGCAGGGTGAAGGCGGCATTCGTCCGCTGCCCACGCAATGTTTGAAGGGCCTGCGTGATCTCTGCGATCAACATGGTCTGCTGTTGATATTCGACGAGGTGCAATGTGGCGTTGGCCGTACCGGCAAACTCTTCGCCCATGAATGGGCCGGCATCACACCGGACATTATGGCCATTGCCAAAGGCATTGGCGGTGGCTTTCCATTGGGCGCGTGTCTGGCCACCGAGAATGCTGCAAAGGGCATGACGGCGGGAACCCACGGTTCGACATATGGCGGCAATCCGTTGGCGACAGCAGTTGGTTCTGCTGTCATGGATGTGGTGACGGCGGATGGCTTTCTCGACAATGTGCAAAAGCAGGCTTTGCTGTTGAAGCAGAAGCTGGCGGCGCTGAAAGACATGTACCCCGAAGTCATCGAAGACATTCGCGGCTCCGGCTTGATGATGGGTATCAAGTGCAAGGTGCCGAATACGGCGTTTGTTGCGGCTGTGATTGCCGAGAAAATGTTGGTGATTGGCGCTGGCGATAATGTGGTGCGCTTGCTGCCACCGTTGATCGTCAACGAAGCGGACATCAGTGAGGCCGTGACGAAACTGGAACGCGCCTGCAAAGCCCTCTCAGCGAAAGCGGCCTGACCTGATGCCGAAACATTTTCTCGACTTGCATGAAATGTCTTCTGCAGAACTGCGGGCCATTTTAACCTCGGCTCATAGCATGAAGGCCAATCGGCAAGGCTGGAGCAAAGGTTCAAAGGAGAACGATGCACCGCTGAAAGGCAAAGCCATCGCCCTGATCTTCGAGCGTCCTTCAACACGCACCCGTGTGTCATTCGAAATGGCGATCAAACAATTGGGCGGCGAAGTTCTGGTGTTGAATGCGGGCGACATGCAATTGGGCCGTGGCGAAACCATTGCCGATACGGCGCGTGTGCTCTCACGCTATGTCGATGGGATAATGTTGCGTGCGGCAAAGCACTCGAACCTGCTGGAACTGGCGGGTGCCGCAACGGTGCCTGTCATCAACGGCCTCACTGATCACACCCATCCCTGTCAGGTGATGGCGGATATCCAGACATTGGAAGAACGCAAGGGCGATGTGTCGAAGCACACCGTTGCCTGGGTGGGTGATGGCAATAATGTTGCGGCGTCCTGGGTGCATGCTGTGGGTAAGCTTGGTGGCAAATTGCGCTTGGGCTGCCCGGATGAATATCCGATGGAACGTCCCGTCATCGATTGGGCCCGCGCGAATTCTGCCAACGTGGTTGAAGTGAATACTGCCGAGGCTGCCGTTGCCGGAAGCGACTGCATCATCACCGATGCCTGGGTGTCCATGCATGATACCGACGGCGAACGCCGTCACAACGTGTTGCAACCGTTTCAGGTCAATGATCGTTTGATGAAACTTGCAAACCCGGACGCCCTGTTCATGCATTGCCTGCCAGCACATCGCAATGAGGAGGTGACTGACAGCGTCATCGATGGTCCGCAGTCCGTGGTGCTCGACGAAGCCGAGAACCGCTTGCATGTGCAGAAGGCGATTTTGTTGCATTGCCTGGGTGGGATTTGATGACTGAAGACAATCTTGTTCTGCCTTTCGAAGTAAAGCCGCTTGGCATTCGTGGCCGTGTGGTGCGGCTGGGCCCGGTAATTGACG
>CAXTLE010000367.1:0-3203 GCA_964244855.1 uncultured Aestuariivirga sp.
CCGTTGTCGTTGCCATTGGCACCGAAGGCACCTCCCCCGTATTGGGACAGGGCATCCGCGCCAAGATTGATGCGATGCTTCCTGACCGTCTCGGCGCCTTGGCCGCGAAGGCACAAACCATGCGGGACCGTGTGGCGCGCCACATCCCCCATGGCAATCGCCGCCGGGCATTCTGGCACCATTTCTTTTTCGGCCCGCCACGCGATGCGTTTGTGGCTGGCGATGATGCGGGCTTCCAATCGGCCCTGCACGATGCCGTCAGCAATGTGTTGTCTGGCAAAACCGGGCGCGTATCACTTGTCGGTGCTGGTCCGGGTGATCCCGAACTTTTGACGCTCAAGGCACAGCGCATGCTGCAGGAAGCCGACGTGATCATTTATGACCGTCTGGTTTCGGCTGGTGTGCTGGAAATGGCAAGGCGCGATGCAGTGCGCATCCCCGTCGGCAAAACGCCGTTTGTGCCATCACCGAAGCAATCGGAAATCAACACCATCATCATCGAAGAAGCCAAAAAGGGCTTGCGCGTGGTCCGTCTCAAGGGCGGAGATCCTTACGTGTTTGGTCGCGGTGGTGAGGAACAGGCAGCACTTGAGTCGGAAGGAATCGCAGTAGATGTGGTGCCAGGCATTACAGCTGCACTCGGCTGTGCTGCTTCACTCAAAATACCACTGACGCAACGCGGGCAGAATCGCTCCATCACCTTGCTAACCGCCTCTAGCGAAACCGGAATTGCCGATCAGGATTGGCAATCACTGGCCAAGCCCGGACAGGTATTGGCGATCTACATGGGCGTGCATGCAGCAGGCACAATTTCCGCACAGTTGCTTGATGCCGGCATGAAACCTTCGACACCTGTGACTGTTATCGAGAACGGCACACGCCATGATGAGCGCGTGCTTCATACAACTGTCGGCAATCTTTGGGATACTGTGACCACGGCGGGCATTCAAGGACCGGCGTTGATTTATGTGGGATTATCGAAATCAAAACGATTGGGTGAAGTTGTCCCTTTTCCCATTCGTGAAGACATTCAACAAGCAGCTTTGAGAGCAGTATCGTGAGCACAATTGAAAAAGGTCAGGTCATGACCGCCAACCGTTTGCGCGATGGAGATGTCGTCTTCCTCACGCGCTCGGGCGAATGGGCATTGGCCATCGACGATGCAGTTTTGGCGCAGGAACCAAAGGCCGTCGCTGCATTGGAAACACGCGCCAAAGCAGACGAGAAAGCCACGTTGGTGACGGGCACATATCTGTTCGATGCTGAACGTGTTGATGGCAAAATTCGCGCCTCGCACATTCGCGAGCGCATTCGGGCGCAAGGGCCAACCGTGCGCACAGATTTAGGCAAACAAGCAGACGGCACAGCCGGCGCATTCGCTGCTGTGGAGGCATAACATGTATCGCTACGATGAATTCGACCACGCCTTTGTTCAGCAACGCACATCGCAATTCCGCGACCAGGCCAATCGCCGCCTGAGCGGTGAATTGACAGAAGAAGAGTTCCGACCGCTTCGTTTGATGAATGGCTTGTACTTGCAGCTGCATGCCTACATGCTGCGCGTAGCCGTGCCTTATGGCACGCTTTCGTCAAAGCAAATGCGGCGCTTGGCCTATATTGCCGACAAGTGGGACAGGGGTTATGGCCACTTCACCACACGGCAAAACATTCAATACAACTGGATCAAACTTGAGGACACGGCCGACATTCTGGAAGCTTTGGCCGAAGTTGAAATGCACGCCATTCAAACCTCCGGCAATTGCATTCGCAATGTGACCACGGATCATTGGGCAGGTGCTGCTGCAGATGAAATCGCCGATCCACGCCCCATTGGTGAATTGCTGCGGCAATGGTCATCACTGCATCCGGAATTTTCATTCCTGCCACGCAAGTTCAAGATCGCGGTAACAGGTGCGCCGAATGATCGTGCTGCCGTAAAGGTGCATGACATTGGCCTTCGCTTGCACAAGAACGACAAGGGCGAAAATGGCTGGGAAGTCATGGTCGGTGGTGGCCAGGGCCGCACACCGATGATTGCTGTCACCGTGCGGGAATTCCTGCCCGAAATTCAGCTCATTCCCTATATCGAAGCCATCATGCGGGTGTATAATCTGTATGGTCGCCGCGATAACAAGTACAAGGCACGTATCAAGATTTTGGTGCACGAAATTGGTGCCGAAAAATTCCGTTCGGAAGTCGAAACCGAATACGCCCGTCACCCCGCACAAACCACTGAAGTTGATGCACGGGAACTGGCACGTATTTCAAAATACTTCGCCATGCCGTCGCTGGAAAAACAATCTCGCTTTGCACCGCATTTCGAAGACGCGAAATTCAAGAACAAGGATTTTGCCCGTTGGGCCAAAAACAATCTCGCCGCACATCAGGTTGACGGCTACACCATCGTCAATATCTCGTTGAAACCCGAAGGTGGCATTCCAGGTGACGCCACGGGCGAACAAATGCGCGTTATGGCCGATTTGGCCGAACGTTACTCTCATGACGAACTGCGCGTCTCGCATGCACAAAACATCGTGCTGCCGCACGTGAAACTGGAAGATGCGTTCACAATTTGGGAACAGTTGGTGAAAGCCAATCTGGCTGCCGCAAATTACGGCCTACTCGGTGACATCATCGCCTGCCCCGGCCTGGACTATTGCGCTTTGGCCACAGCCCGCGCCATTCCGGTATCGCAAGCGATTTCACGCAAATTCGCTGACATGGACACCCAGGAAAAATACGGCCCGTTGAAGATCAACATATCGGGCTGCATCAACGCCTGCGGTCATCATCACGTCGGCCACATCGGCATTCTCGGCCTTGATAAAAAGGGCGAAGAATACTTTCAGATCACTCTCGGTGGTTCGTCAGGGGACCAAGCTTCCATCGGCAATATTCTTGGCCCCGGTTTTGCGGCAGATGAAGTGCCCGATGCCATCGAGACCATTCTCAACACATACGTGAAACTGCGGCAACCGGGAGAAGAATTTCTCGCGGCGTATCGCCGTATTGGCGCACAGCCTTTCAAGGACGCTCTCTATGCCGCTGCTTAAAAACAACAGTTTCATCAATGATGGCTGGCTTGTCGTTGCCGATGATGACGCAATCGCCGATGGCGCACGCGTCATCGTTTCGCTTCTGCGTCTGCAACGCGACTGGGACACTCTGGCCCGCCACACCGGCATGCTGGGCGTCGTGCTGCC
>CAXTLE010000368.1:0-3195 GCA_964244855.1 uncultured Aestuariivirga sp.
AGGCTCAAAGCCCAGATAGGCTGCATAGGCCGAGATCATTTCGAGGGCTTCGACGCGCGATGGCATGTTGGTCATGTTGCCAAGTTCGATTGCTTCGAGGTGATAGGGGTGAATGCCCACAATTTCGCTGGCCTGCTCCAGCGACAGTTCACGATCTTCGCGTTCACGCATCAAAAACCAGCCGGCCTCACCAGCAGGATCCATGATACCATCAGGCTTCTGGCGTGGGCCGTCGATGTTCAGTTCGGGAATGCGCGGGGGGATTCTGTTCTCGTTCATGACTCTGATTCACCTTCAAGCGACGCGAGTGGCCGCTTAACCATTGACTAACCAAACCCCACAGTGCCGCAGAATGGTTTATTCCGCCCTAACGCGCGAAGAATTTTGCTGATAGAGCATCGGACGATCAAGCGAACTCAAAGGTTCCGTCATTCCCGCGGACGCGGGAATCCAGAATTTCCACGATTTCGCTGGTTGAAAGTCTGGATTCCCTCGTTCGAGGGAATGACGCGATGTTGGATATTGATTCCAACTGATCGCACAGTGTTCTAAGTTGAGGTTCATGAATCTTTCCGCTTTCAACAATTTCTGTGACAAGCTTCCCCACAGCTTTCATGTCGCGCAGTGGGGCGGGGTGCATGTTTGGAAAGTGGGGGGAGCGAAAGGCAAGATGTTCGCTTTGGGATTTCCCGAATTGCAGAAGCAATTGGCCATCACCTTCAAGGTGTCGCCCATGAGTTATGACATTCTGAAGGAACAGGAGGGCTTGCGTCCGGCACCTTACCTCGCGTCACGTGGGATGACGTGGATTCAGCGGACCAGCGCGGTCACCATGGATGATGCGGCTCTGAAAGACTATTTGCGCGAGAGTCACAGGTTATGTGCGCTCGCATTGCCGAAGCGGCTACAAGTCGAACTTGGACTTATCTGACATTGCCAGGCCTGGAATTTAAGTTCGGGGACGGCTTGCGAGAAAGAGCAAGCAGTCCCCTACCGCAGTGTTACTGCCCGGCTTGCGCCAACTGTGTCGATGCCGGAGCTGTTTGTACCATGGCTACGATTTTGGCTTTCAGGGCGCGGAAGTTTGCGAGGTCTTTGCCGGCCAATTGCTTGCCGCCTGCTGCACGGATTGCCAAAGGGTTGACCGGGCGGTCACTGACGCGGACTTCATAATGCAGATGTGGACCGGTGGAGCGGCCTGTTGTGCCGACGTAGCCGATGATCTGGCCCTGGTTGACGCGCACACCTGCGTGGATGCCGGAGGCCAGCCTGCTCATATGGGCGTAGAGTGTCTTGTATTTTTCGCCATGCTTCAAAACAACGGTGTTGCCGTAAGTGCCATGGCGGCCGGCAATATCAACAACGCCAGAACCTGCGGCCCGAATTGGAGTTCCCGTGGGCGCGCCAAAATCCACGCCTGTGTGCATTTTGGAATAGCGCAGCAAGGGATGACGGCGCATGCCGAAGCCGGATGTGATTTTGACGCCCGATACTGGTGTTTTCAAAAGTGAGCGTGATGCGCTCCGGCCATTTTCGTCGAAATAATCGGTTTGGCCATCATTGGATGTGAAGCGGAAATATTGTTTGGATTGACCGCCGAAGTTCAGCTGGGCGTAATGCAGAACTTTACGTTTTGAAGATGAGCCGCTGAGGGGTTTGCCGAAGAGGAGTTCAAAATCATCAGATGATGCGATCTGGTTCTGGAAGTCGACGTCGTATGAGAAAACGCGGGTAAATTCGGAAACAATATAGTCTGGAATTTTGTTGTCTTTGGCGGTGCTGTAAAGACTTGAGCCAATTTTGGCGCGGGCGCGATAGTTGTCAACCTGTGCGTATTCTGATTTTACGCCGTCATCCTTGCCCGTAATATTGGCCTGGAAGTTTCCGTCTTCATCGGCGGTGACAAGAATGGTTTCTTTCGGACCGGGCTTAAAGGAGAGTTCTACGGGGAAAATCACTTCGCGGCCATAGAAGTCGATTTGTCGATCAAATGTGACTTCGAATGTGGTGCCGGACTTGATGAGTTTTGTCGGCAAGACCGGATCGATTGATCGTACAAGCTCTTCAGCGGCCGATTGTGACACGCCGCGGTCGATCAATTCGCGCCTGAGATTTGAGCCTTTGGCCAGTTTGAAAGTTTCGTCTACCGGTTCAGGCGGAGCGGACTTCGAAATTTCGGTGATATTGTCGTTCTCGGACTCCACTGCATTGATCTCAGCATCGAGAACAGTGGTGTTGCTATCGCTATACGGCAATTCATTTTCGGTTATTTCGGGATAGGCCCAATTATTGGCCAATTCGCGCTCGGGTATAACTTCGGTTTTACCGTTGTGGTGTGAGGGTGCGCTTGCTGGTGACGTTGAAGCCGTCAGATCTTGTCCTGTGACTTTACCAGGTTTGGGGACAAGATATTGCGTGTCTGTTTCATGGCTGATGGCGGCGTTGGCCTGAAGTGGTGCTGCATTATGACCAAAGAGGCCAAGCATGACTCCACCCACAACCAATGTTGCTGCAGCGCCTGCAAGGCACGTTGTCATGAGCCAACGGTGATGAACGGGTTCTTCGAGAAAGCCGGTTTCAAGTTGAATGGGCTGAAGGTCACGCGCCACGGGCGACATACCCGACCGCATGGGTCTGGCGGGTAGCTTTGTGTTGTGTTGCCCCTTCAACGTCACCTTACTCCCTGACCACCCTGCCTGGATTCGCAGCGCCCGTTACAGGCCCTATTCCTCGAAGACAAGTGCTGCCGCGATAAATCACGCAGCCTTACAAACCCGCATCTATTCTGACAATGCCTCCGGGCGACTCGATCTGTCAACCCAATTGGATGGTGCTGACGAAAAGCCGACGCGAAGGACTGACAGTATTGAACAGTCGACAATGTCCTTTGTCGCAAGATTTGATTTCCAATCCGTTAACCATAAAAATGGAGTGTCAGTCACCTGGCTGTGCGGGTTGGCGGGTAGAATCGGATTCCACGAACTGCTGTCTGGTTTAAGAGGGCGGATTGTAGAATGAGTCTGCTTTTTTCCCCATATGTCGTTTCCGCATGTGTTGCTGCAATCCATGGCACAATCAGGGGATCCAAAGGGATAGCTCCACTCCAGTTCAACCATGGATTACCGGAACAAGTCCACTGCTGTCCGGTTAACATGTTCAAGTGATCAAAAGCCCTGTTCTTCTCCCTCCCCCTTG
>CAXTLE010000369.1:0-3177 GCA_964244855.1 uncultured Aestuariivirga sp.
CAATTTGCTCGCCCTCAAATCTGCCAGTGTTTCAAAACACGGCACATCCTCAATCTTGCCATGACGGCTTACACCCGCAACCAGATTGAAATTTTTATTCTTGGCGATACACGGCAAGTGCTGGTCCCGTGCAATTTTGCCAATGCCAACGACCGCAATTTTGAAAACCATAAAACCCTCTCAGTCCAAAGCCCGCGCCAACGACGCTACAAATAAATCAACTTCCGCAGCCGTGTTGTAATGCGCCAAACCCACGCGCAACACGCCACCCTTGTCGGTCAAGCCCATGGCGCGAATAGGTTCAAGCGCATAATTATGACCAGACCAGACAAAAATATTCTCATCTGCGAAATGCCGCGCCAGTTTCACAGGTTCAACCCCATCAACTGTAAATGAGACAGTCGGCACCCGCCGGTGCATGGCATTGGCCGATGTCACACCACGAATGGTCAAGCCCTTCAGCGGGGCAATGCCGTCAACCAAGCGCAGCGTCAAAGCCCGCTCGTAATCAGCAACCGCACCCCAAGCCGAAGCCAACCGCTCCCGCCGTGTCGTGCCCATGCCCAACGTTTCCAGATACTCAATCGCGCCCAAACACCCCGCCATTCCCTCGTGTGACAATGTTCCCGTCTCGAACTTGTCCGGCAAATCCTCACCCACAGCCCGCACCTTGTAAGCAAAAGTCTCCGCCAACAATTCACGCCGCGCCCACAAAATACCCATATGCGGCCCGAACCATTTATAAGCCGACGACACCACAACATCTGCTCCCAGCGCCTGCACATCCAGGCGCTCATGCGGCGCAAATTGCACCGCATCAAGATAAACCAAAGCCCCCGCCGCCTTGGCCTCACGGGCAAAAGCCGTCACATCATTGATGGTACCCGTGCAGTTCGACGCCATGCCCATGGCCACCAGTTTCGTGCGCGGCGACAACACCTTCGTCAAGGCATCGCTGGGAAATTCATAACTGTCCGTGTTGAACTCCATCCACTTCACCACCAGCCCACGGTCTTCAGCCATCAGCAACCACGGCGCCACATTGCCCTCATGGTCCATGCGCGACAGAACGATTTCATCACCGGGGCTGAAGCGCCGTGCCAGACAACGCGACATGTGCAGCGTCAGCGTCGTCATGTTCTGCCCGAACACGATTTCGTCTGCACTCCAGGCATTGTAAAAATCCGCCGCCGCCTCATGCGCCGCCTGCACCAGATCACCAGCGCCACGCGACGTTACAAAATACCCGCCCAAATTGGCGTTCTTGTCACGCAGCGCCTCCACCGTCCGGTCAATCACCAGCTGCGGCACCTGCGTTCCCGCCGGGTTGTCGAAATACACGCGCTGCTTGCCAGCATCAACAAGCGAAAGCGCAGGGAACTGCTGGCGAACCGCAGCAACGTCAAACACAGGCATCATAGGTGAATTTCCTTTTCGCAACGTCTCTTATCCCGCTTCTGCTCTTGTCTCAACCGTCGCTTTCCGGCATGGGGTAGTCGTGCAATGGGCAGGGGAGATTCACCTGTTCGTTTATCCTGCCAAGGCCGAAATTGGAGTGCCCACATGAGCGACGCTGGCGATCTTGACCTGAACACCCTGAACGATGAAGACCTCGTGCAACAGGTCCACGACGATTTGTATGACGGCCTCAAGGAAGAGGTCGAAGCCGCCGTTCATATTTTGCTGGGACGCGGCTGGACTCCCTATAAAGTTTTGACCGAAGCCCTTGTGGAAGGCATGCGCATCGTCGGCATCGACTTCCGTGATGGCATTCTGTTTGTACCCGAAGTGCTGCTTGCCGCCAATTCCATGAAGGCAGGCATGTTCATTCTGCGGCCATTGCTCATTGCAACGGGCGCACCGCGCCTCGGCAAAATGGTCATCGGCACAGTAAAAGGTGACATTCACGACATCGGCAAAAATCTTGTGGGAATGATGATGGAAGGTGCTGGCTTCGAAGTCATTGACCTCGGCATCAACAATTCAGTCGAAAAATATCTGGCCGCCATAGAAGAACACGGTCCGGACATCCTTGGCATGTCAGCCCTGCTGACGACCACTATGCCCTACATGAAAGTCGTCATCGACACCATGAAGGAAAAAGGTATCCGCGATGATTACGTGGTGCTCGTCGGTGGCGCTCCGCTGAATGAAGAATTCGCCAAGGCCGTTGGCGCCGACGCGTACTGCCGTGACGCAGCTGTCGCCGTTGAAACCGCCAAAACCTTTATGGCTCGCCGCCACAATCAACAGCGCGCCGTCTAAAACACAAATAAAAAACGCGCCCACCTGAGGGGTGGACGCGATAGTTGCTCGTCAGCAGCTAAAAGCCGCTGTCCACCCGTTAAGTGATCGGTGTCGAAATCTTGAGACCCAGATCTGTGAACTGGCCTACAATGGCACGTGTAATAAATGGCATTGCAGTGATCAGGGCAAGGCCCATGGCAGCAGCGATCAAGCCGTATTCAATGGCGGTTGCGCCGGATTCGTCTTTGAGAAACTTGTTCATTTGAAAACTCCAGAGTTGATTAACAGCACGGTTCTTTTGACTTGCGCGGTAAGCACTGTGTCACCTGAACTTGTATGCAGTGTCGCAGATAGAATTTAAGAAACTTTCTTGCCGTTAGCTTCAATTTTAGCGGATTGCCGTTTCGAGCGGGAAAAAGGCAGTTGATGTGAATTATGATGTACATCCTGTTAACGCGCATAGCTAAAAAGCAAAACGCGCCCACCTCTGGGGTGGACGCGCTCAATACTTTAACTGACGGCCGAAGCCGCCAACTGGTTATTACACGACAGGCGTCGAAATCTTGATGCCCAAGCCCGTGAACTGGGCAACGATCGCGCGTGTGATGAATGGCATTGCAGTGATCAGGGCGAGGCCCATGGCAGCAGCGATCAGACCATATTCAATGGCGGTTGCGCCGGATTCGTCTTTGAGAAACTTGTTCATTTGAAAACTCCAGAGTTGATTAAAAATATCGTTCTTTTGACTTGCAGCACCATGCAGCCTGTCTGCTGAACTTGAATGCAATTTGCCACACAGAATTTAAGAACCTCTCTCGCCGTTAGATTCAATTTTATCCGCTTGCCGTTTCTGGCAGGAAAAAAGCAGGTCATGTGAATTATGATGTGCGCCGGGTTAACAGTGTTGGTCGGGTCTTGAAAAGCAAAACG
>CAXTLE010000370.1:0-3167 GCA_964244855.1 uncultured Aestuariivirga sp.
AATTGAAGCCGCACACAAAGCGCAAAAGCCCTGGGCCAAGAAAACCGCCAAGGATCGCGGGATTATCCTGCGAAAGTGGTTCTCCCTGATGATGGAGAACCAGGAGGACCTCGCGCAAATCCTGACGGCAGAGCAGGGCAAGCCCTTGGCGGAATCGCGTGGCGAAATCGCCTATGGTGCAAGCTTCATCGAATGGTTCGCCGAGGAGGCCCGCCGCGTTTACGGTGAAATCCTGCAAGTGCCATTTCCCAATGGCCGAGGCGTTGTCATCAAGCAACCTGTCGGCGTTATCGCCTGCATCACGCCGTGGAATTTTCCCAATGCCATGATCACCAGGAAAGCCGGAGCTGCCCTCGCCGCAGGTTGCGCCATGGTGGTAAAGCCAGCAGCGGAAACACCTTTGTCAGCGCTTGCCATGGCAGAACTCGGCGCGCGCGCGGGCATTCCCGCTGGCGTGTTCTCGGTCATCACGGGCTCTGCCAAAGACATCGGTGCGGAGATGACAGCAAACCCCATCGTCCGTGGACTGACGTTTACTGGCTCCACCGAAATCGGCCGCCTGCTGATGGCGCAATGCGCACCGACCATCAAAAAAATGGGCCTTGAACTCGGCGGCAACGCACCCTTCATTGTGTTCGACGATGCGGACTTGGACGCCGCCGTCGCAGGTGCCATGGCTTCCAAATATCGCAACAACGGGCAAACCTGCGTCTGTGCCAATCGTCTCTACGTGCAGGAGGGCGTCTATGACGCCTTCGCCGAGAAACTCACCGCCGCCGTCAAGAAACTGAAAGTCGGCAATGGCACAGAAGACGGTGTCACCACCGGTCCGCTGATCAACCCAGCCGCTGTGAAAAAAGTCGAAGAACACATCGCCGATGCTCTGGCCAAAGGCGGAAAACTCGCTGCTGGCGGCAAGGCCATGGGCGGCAACTTCTTTGAACCCACCATCATCACCGGAGTAACTGCCGATATGGCAGTCGCCCGCGAAGAAACCTTTGGCCCTGTCGCCCCGCTGTTTAAATTCAAAACTGAGGAAGAAGTCATAAACGCAGCAAATAACACGGAATTCGGCCTCGCTTGCTACTTCTACAGCAGAGATATTGGCCGCGTCTGGCGCGTAGGAGAAGCGCTGGAATATGGCATGATCGGTATCAACGAAGGCATCATCTCCACAGCCGAAGCCCCCTTCGGCGGCATGAAAGAATCAGGCCTAGGCCGCGAAGGCTCCAGCCACGGCATGGAGGAATATCTGGAAGTGAAATATATGCTGATGGGAGGCCTCAACACGTGAGCACATTAAATGTTTGAATTTGTGGTTCATGGAATTCCGCGGACAATTCAAACCAAACGCTCTGCCACGAAAACAGAGTGGAAACAGAAAGTTGCGACTAAGGCCAGGGAGCGCCTGGTCGAAGCCCCGTTTTATATAAATGACGGCTGTTCAGCTGTTATTATTTACTATTATGTCGGTTCAACCGAATTGGACGTCGATGGCATATCGAAGTTGATACTGGATAGTCTCGAAAATATTGCCTACGACGACGATAAAATTGTTGAACAGGTTATAGTGAGAAAAACCAACCAGATTGGTCTTGAAATTTCAAATCCACCGCCCCTATTGGCGGCGGCGCTGCTTGCCAACGAAAATCTGGTGTATGTCAGAATTGATGCTGCACCCAATCATGCGGAGATGCCATGATGAATGATGAGACTCTGTCACGTGAAGCCGAGGTCGTAGAACGACTCCGCCGCACATATACCAGTCGTGGATATGATTTTATTGCAGAGCCACGAGGCAAAGACGTGCCAAGTTTTCTGTCCAACACATTCCCCGATGCCATCGCTACTTCCAAGACGGACAATGTCGTGCTGGAAATTCGCTCTTCAAAAGCTGACAGCAGCAAAAGTGCATTGGTCAAGTTCTTGGCGACCGAAGTTCCGAAACACGAGGGTTGGCGTTTCGAACTCATTATTGACGACGACGTAAGTCGGCGTTCAGATTTAAAGGCAGAGCCGACGCTGGAAATGATTGACGGCGAAATCGCAAAAATAGAATTGCTGTTGAATTCCGGTGACTTGAAACTGGGAATTGTAGCTGGTTGGGCGCTTTTGGAGGCACTGAGTAGAAGGTTGGTTTTCACAGACAAGTCCGCCACACCGTTGCGCTATAAGCCACGGTCGGTCATTGAAGGTCTGGTTAGCGACGGTTTCGTAAGCGATGAAGGCGGAAGCAAATTGATCGAAATTTCCCAAAAAAGAAATCAATTGGTCCATGGGTTCACGCAGATCGAGATTGCGCGTTCTGAACTGGAATTTTTACTTGAAATTATTCGTGAATTGAGAATGATTGAAAATGAACAAGAATAATAAAGCACCCCTTTCCGCCGACGACATGAAAAAAGCAGCGGCGCTTGCCGTGTTGCCGAAGATTGTTGATGGCATGAAAGTGGGCCTTGGAACGGGCTCCACCGCCAATCACTTCATCCACGCGCTGGCCGAAAAGGTGAAGACTGGTTTGAAAGTGGAATGCGTGCCGACGTCGGAAGCTACAGCCAAACTGGCACAATCGCTCGGCCTGAAACTCACAACCCTCGAGGACCATCCCTTCCTCGACATCACGATTGACGGTGCCGATGAAATTGACTCTGACTTCCGCGTCATCAAAGGCGGCGGCGGTGCCTTGTTGATCGAAAAGATCGTGGCGTCGTCATCGAAATTCATGGTGGTGATTGCTGATGAATCAAAGCTGGTGAAAAAGCTCGGCAAGTTCCCGCTGCCTGTTGAAATCATCGGCTTCGGCGTCAAAGCCACAGCCTGGAAAATCGAGCGGGTCTACAAATCGCTTGGCATGGACGTCGACATGCGCCTGCGCACAACCGACGGCAAAGCCTTCCGCACTGACTCCGGAAACTGCATCATTGATTGCTGGACGAAAGCACTGAAGGAAACTGAAAAACTCGAATACGGCCTTAACAATCTGCCCGGCGTTGTGAACAACGGCTTGTTCATCGGCATCTGCGGCGTAGCCTACATTGGCCGCGCCAATGGCAAGGTGGATGAGTTGTTGAAGGGTTGATGAGCGCAATTTCGCGAAACAGAAACATCTAGTCGTCATTCCCGCGAACGCGGGAATCCAGACTTTCCACAATCTCGCTGGTTGAAAG
>CAXTLE010000371.1:0-3149 GCA_964244855.1 uncultured Aestuariivirga sp.
CCAGCTTGTGCGCTGCGGTCTGAGATGCCAAACGTCCCACGTGCCCCATCCTGTTGGTCATCGTCTCCGACAACCGAAGACTACCTGTGGTCTGGGAAGCTGACACCGACACAGTAAATTTGGAGTTAAGGCGATGCAACAAAATGAAAACAGTGTCATAAAGCACGCAGGTGGCTGCCAATGCGGCAACCTCCGCTATGCTTTCACGGGAAAACTCGGCCAAGCCTCAATCTGCCATTGCCGCATGTGCCAGAAAGCTTTCGGCAGTTGGGGTGCGGCCCTCGTCGATATGCAATTGACAGAATTCAGCTGGACCAGAGGTGATCCCGCAATCTTCCGCTCATCCTCCATCGTGTCCCGAGGTTTTTGCAAAGATTGCGGAACGCCAATGTTCATGCATGACGACGACGACCCCGACATTGAAATCGCCATCGGCACACTCGATGATCCTGACGCTATTCCACCACTGTCAAAACAAAGCGCCGTCGAAAGCCGCGTGGACTGGTTCATGACCATGCACAATTTGCCGGAGGAAAGGATGGAAGACTATCGCACACCGGAAGAAATGCTGAAGCTGCGCTCGTTACAACACCCGGATCATGACACTTGAATTACATGCAAATATAAGCTTGCCCAGCGGCCTGGGTCACAGCTCCGCACAGCGAATGCACCACATCAGACCGTTGTGTCCAGGCAGCCGCTGCCAGCACCAAAGGTGCAGCACCACAACTCATCACCTGCAAGGCAAAGCGACGGTTATTGTCAGATTGCCACTTGGTATAGGCATCCCATGACGTTGTTTCACCGTCGGCAATCGATGCAAATGGATCAACCTGCAAACCGGCCGCTGATTTCGCCTTGTTCCAAAAATGGTGAAAAGTGAGGCCAACGCCCAATCCAAAAAGGCAGGCCATGAACGTGAACAACAGGTACGCAACATTAGTCATGATCCTGAGTGTCTCACTTCAGGGTTAAGACCACATTAAATCAAAATGTCGGCGACACATGAATGCGCCGCCGACAATCATATCGTCAATGCCACGCGCGGTGACAACTTTTCACGCGCACCCAGTGACCATGACGGTACACCTTGCGCCAATGGCAGTGATAGCGCGCGTGGTGGCGATAGCCGTAGTAATACGGGTTATAGTGCCCGTAATAGGGCGTGCCAATGTAGATGTGCACTTTCGCTTCTGCCGGAGCCGTCGCAGCACCCATCCCGAGTGCCATGGTGGCCGCTGCAGCAACAGCAATCAACGTTTTACGGATCATGATGAACCATCCTTTCATACATTGAAGAACGCAAACAACTGGTCTGCGTTCCAATCAATGTCGCAAGAATGACCTGAACTCAGGATGAACGGCGTTACCCCAAAAGCGCCTTCACAATGCCACCAACTTTCCCCATGTCCATCTGGCCGGAATATTTCACCTTCAACTCCGCCATGACTTTGCCCATATCCTTGATCGACGTGGCACCAACGGCAGCAATCACGCCCGCAACAGCGGTTTTCGCCTCATCGTCACTCATTTGCGTGGGCATATATGATTGGATGATCGCCATTTCCTCGCGCTCAGCCTGCGCCAGTTCAGCCCGGCCACCTGCATCAAAGGCCGCAATCGAATCCTGCCGCTGCTTCACCATCTTGGCAAACACATCCATGATCGACGCATCTGAAATCTTTTCGGAGTCATGACCGTCCGTGCGCGTGTTGATGTCCTTGTCCTTGATCGCCGCATTCATCAGCCGGATGGTGGCAAGCTTCCGCTTTTCACCAGCCTTCATGGCGTCCTTCATATCCTGGGTCAATTTTTCACGAAGCGACATTTCAAACCTCAATCTGCAATCAAAAAGCGTGGAATAGTCTTTTCGCATCACAAGCGCAAACTTGACGTATCTGCCCCGCTCCCCTAACCAAGCGCAAATTCCCGGAGACTCATAAAGCCATGGCATCGCCCGCAAAGCCCGCAACGGCCAAAGCAAAACCACGCCCTCCCTTCAGCGATTGGGATCAGCCCAAGATTACAGGCGTGCTGGTTCTGGCCGATGGCACGGTGATTGAAGGCTTTGGTTTTGGTTCCGAAGGCGAAGCAGTGGCGGAAGTCTGCTTCAACACCGCCATGACTGGCTATCAGGAAGTGCTGACCGACCCCTCCTACGCTGGACAGATCGTCACCTTCACCTTTCCGCACATCGGCAACGTCGGCACCAATGACGACGACAGCGAAACCACCAATCTCGCCGCGTCCGCCGCCGTGCGCGGCCTCGTGGTAAAAGCCCCGATCACCGAACCCGCCAACTATCGCACCACCAAACACTTCGACAAATGGCTGAAAGCCCGTGGCATCATCGGCCTCTCCGGCGTTGACACCCGCGAACTCACCAACCTGATCCGCGACAAGGGCATGCCCAACGGCGTCATCGCCCATAATGCCAAGGGCAAATTCGACCTGAAGAAGCTCGCCAAAATGGCAGCCGATTGGCCGGGCCTCGAAGGCATGGATTTGGCCAAGGACGTGTCGCTCACCCAGCGCATGGAATGGGACGAAAAACTCTGGGACTGGGGTTCGGGTTACACCACAGCCACGGGCGGCAAACGCGTCGTCGCCATTGACTACGGCCTGAAACGCAACATCCTCCGCTGCCTCACGTCAGCGGGTTGTGACGTTACAGTCGTTCCCGCCACCACCTCGGCCGAAGTAATTCTCGCCATGAAACCCGAAGGCATCTTCCTGTCAAACGGCCCGGGCGATCCCGCAGCCACCGGTGAATACGCCGTGCCCGAAATCAAGAAACTGGTGGACTCCGGCACCCCGGTCTTCGGCATCTGCCTCGGCCACCAAATGCTTGCCATTGCACTGGGCGGCAAAACGCTAAAGATGCACCAAGGCCACCATGGTGCCAATCATCCGGTCAAAGATTACACCACAGGCAAAGTCGAAATCGTGTCCATGAACCACGGCTTTGCCGTGGACCGCGCGTCACTGCCTGCTGACATCGAGGAAACCCATGTGTCCTTGTTCGATGGTTCAAATGCAGGTCTTGCTGTAAAGGGAAAGCCAATCTTCTCAGTGCAGCATCACCCAGAAGCATCCCCGGGACCGCAGGATTCACATTATCTGTTCAAGCGCTTTGTGGACATGATGGA
>CAXTLE010000372.1:0-3141 GCA_964244855.1 uncultured Aestuariivirga sp.
TTTTGAAGCGTTTGGTGATTTCGCCAACAACGGCGCGGCCGGCATTTTCCATGAGCTGCAACGATGAAATGCCGCGCGACACTGCCAGCATGTCAACTTGATACATTTGTTCGGGCGTCAGGATTTCTGGAGGACTCATCTTCGAAGTGTCGCATTTTTTCTCGCGATACGGCAATATGCTTGCTTCCCAACGCGCAATATTGTTGCGTATAAGCACAGCCTATGGACAAGAACAATAATCCCGACACTATTGACTGGAAAATCCTGCGCGAGTTGCAACGCGATGGGCGCGTAACCAATGTCGAACTCGCCAATCGTGTAGGCCTGTCGCCGCCGCCAACATTGCGACGGGTGCAAGCGCTGGAAGAAGTCGGCTACATCACCGGCTATCGCGCTCAACTCGACCGTGACAAGTTGGATTATGGCGTGAAACTTTTTGCAGCCGTCGGTCTGAAAAGCCAGGCACAACCGGAAATCGCGGCTTTCGAACGGCAAGCCAAAACCTGGCCTATTGTGCGCGAATGCTATGCTGTATCCGGTGCTGCTGATTTCATGCTGGTCTGCGTCGCCCGCGATTTGGCGTCGATGCAAAGCTTCATTACCGGCGCGCTGAGCAAGGCTGCAAATGTAGAGAGTGTCAAAACCTCACTCATCCTGCATACAGCCAAAAACGAACCGGAAGTGCCGCTGCCTTGAAATCTCAAACTGCAAACAATTGGCTTTCCCTGACATCAGCTGCCACGGCAGCGGTTATCGTTGGTTTTGCCTCTACGATACTTGTTGTGGTCGAAGGGGCAAAAGCCGTTGGGGCGACACAAACCCAACAGGCATCGACCGCCGCAGCGCTTTGCTTTGCCATGGCAGTGACATCGTTCATCCTGGCGTTCCGGTATAAACAACCCATTATGGTGGCATGGTCCACGCCTGGATCTGCTTTGATGGCAACGGGTGCCGCTGGCGTCGCATTCCCCGATGCGATTGGTGCCTTCATGGTAGCGGCAGCGCTGATGGTGCTGACCGCTTTGATCCGGCCTCTTGCCGCAGCAATTACAAAATTACCGCCAGCCTTGGCTGCCGCCATGTTGGCTGGCGTTTTGCTCAGGTATGTTTTGGGTGTGCCAAATGCGGCCCTGGAGTTGCCAGTGTTTGTGGTGCCATTGATTATCGCATTTTTCGCACTTCGCATGCTGGTGCCCATGTACACTGTGCCGGTGATCGTTGTGCTAGGGCTCGTGTTTGCAGGCTTGAGCGGTGGATTTTCCGCACCTGTGCATGTGGGCATAACGCCACTCGAATTCGTAATGCCGCACTTCAATTGGCAAGTCATCGTCGGTTTGGGTCTGCCGCTCTATCTGGTCACCATGGCCTCGCAAAACCTGCCGGGCTTTGCAGTATTGAAAGCCCATGGCTATCAACCACCTATTTCGGCTTGCCTGTTTGTAACAGGTCTCGGCAGCTTGCTGACGGCACCCTTCGGCACTCACGCCGTCAATATGGCTGCAATCACAGCAGCGCTTGTGGCAGGTCCAGACGCGCATCCTGACCCAAAACAACGTTGGAAAATGATTTATCCGTACACGGCGCTTTATATTGTCTTCGGATTGGCCGCCGGAACATTTGTGTCCTTGCTGGGATCCATGCCAAAGCCCCTGATCACAGCCATTGCAGGTCTGGCCCTGTTTTCGCCCCTGATGAGCGGCGTGAGCGGTATGGTGAAAGACCCAAAAGACATCGAAGCCGCCATGGTGACATTCCTTGTCACTGCGTCTGGCATCACCATACTAGGGATTGGCGCGCCTTTCTGGGGCTTGTTGGCAGGTTTATTGGTGTGGGCTGTGAAACATATGCAACAGAAATGATCCAACCTCTCAGCGGCAACGTTTCGATATCATGATGCGTGGCCTCCTCCTTTCACTTTTTCTCTTCGCGAGTTCATGCATGGCCCAAGCCTCAAATCTTCACGACTTCACTCTCACTGGCATTGATGGCAAGCCCATGCCGCTTCAGCAATTTGATGACAAAGTCGTGCTGCTCGTGAATACCGCTTCGGAGTGCGGATATACGGGTCAATATGAAGGGCTTGAGGCTTTGTCGCTTGCCTACAAAGACAAGGGGCTTGTCGTTGTTGGTGTTCCGTCAAATGATTTTGGAGGGCAGGAGCCAGGCAAAGCCGAAGAGATCGCATCATTTTGCAAATTGAACTACGGTGTTACTTTTCCCTTGGCGGATAAAACCGTGGTAAAGGGCAAAGCTGCTGATCCGGTTTATCTTTGGGCGGCTGAACAAGCGGGCATGCTGGGAACGCCAAAGTGGAATTTCCACAAATATCTGTTTGCGCGCGATGGAAAATTTATTGACTGGTTCTCCACTCCAACTGAACCCATGAGTGCAAAGATAAAAGCAGCTGTGGAAAAAGCACTTGCGCAATAGCGCAGCCTTGTCCATCTCTGCTGCACAATGAAATCATCAGAGACAGATATCCTCATCATTCCCGGATACGAAGGTGCGGGCCCAGTGCATTGGCAATCGCGCATGGTGGGCAAACTTTCAACGGCACGCATTGTCGATCAGCCGGATTGGCTGCATACCTCTCAAACGGTTGCTGTAGCGCAAATTGTCAAAGCCGTATCAGAGGCGACGCGACCGATCGTTTTTGTTGCACATTCACTGGGCAATATCTTGATTGCGCAAGCTATCCCGGCTTTGACTGCCGCGGGTTTGATTGATCGCGTCAAAGGTGCCTATCTTGTCGCTGTGCCAACTGCGAGAGCAATGTCAAAACTTGCAGCTGTGGATCCGGCCTTCGCCGACATTCCTCGTGATCCGCTGCCGTTTCCGTCTGTGCTGGTGGCCAGCAGCAATGATCCGTTTGCCACTCTGGAAGAGGCAGCAGATATTTCAGCGGCCTGGGGATCAAAACTGATTGAAGCGGGAGAGCAGGGCCACATCAATAGCGCCTCTGGCCACGGTCCATGGCCAGAGGGCATGATGAGCTTTGCAGGATTCTTGTCGCGACTTCCTGCTTAATTGAAGACGACTTTCTCAATCTCGTAAGATTTACCGCCGCCAGGTGTGTTTACTTCTACACTGTCACCCTGTTTTTTCCCGATAATGGCGCGGGCCATGGGGGACGAGATCGAC
>CAXTLE010000373.1:0-3140 GCA_964244855.1 uncultured Aestuariivirga sp.
TATGCCGCCGCACTTCACGGGTTCACCTTGCGACAGCACCTTCATGCGACCTTTACCGCTGCGCGGCGTCACGTGGCGACTCGCGACGCTGAGCCCCGACGATTTTATCTGCTCCACATCGCGGCAGGCACCGTCAATGATCGCACCCGCTGCTTTGCGACTTGCTAAAGTTGAGGCAGCAACACCCCCAAATGTTGATACTTCAGCGCCGCCCAAATTGAAAATGAGTACAGCGCTTTGTTCAACTTTGTTAAAAAGTGGAAAAACCGAAAACTCAGCAGATTCGTACATTCCCAACTGGCCAACAGTGCAGTCAACAGTTCGCGCATAGCCCGCAACGCGTCCGGTTCCAGAGCGCCTGGCAATGCCACTCATCACGCCCGAGATGCCGCGGCCATCAAGCACGTCACTCAAACTGGCAGTTGGTAAGCGTTGCGCCCTCTTTAGAATATCATCGTTCAACCTTGCCTCCTGTCAGCATTCAGAAAATCAGTTAGCCACCGGTGTGCAAGCGCATGAAATTTGCCATGCGTTTGAATGCGGCAGCAGCCTCTGGCGTTGAACCGGCCAGTGCAGGGAACGAGTGAATGGCGCCAGGAATGGAGCTGAAATGGAATTCTCCCCCGGCAGCGCTCAATTTCTCCACAAGGCGGGTAGAGTCTGAATAGAGCACGTCGCGCTGGCCAGCCTCAATGTGAAGTGGCGGCAAACCATGGAGATCGGCATAGATGGCGGAGGCCAAGGGATTTTTTTTGTCAGCTTTGCCGATAAAGCGCGTTGCCATCGAGTCCGCAGACTCTTTGGTTGTCAGAGGATCCATCGTCTCTGGCTTCATCGACCAACCTGTATGTTCGATGTCCGCCCAAGGCGACAAAGGAATGCCACCAGCGGGCGGGGGCAGTTTGCGGTCCCGCAAAGTCATCATCACGGATAGAACCAGGGCCCCGCCAGCGGAGTCGCCAACGAGTATGATGTTCTTTGGTTTAATGCCCGTTGAAAGCAGCCATTGATAGCCCGCCACGCAATCTTCGATGGCGACCGGGAATTGGTGTTCTGGTGCCAAGCGATACCCATAGGCCAGACCCTTGAAACCCGATGCACGCGAAAGTGTGCCATTGAATTGCCGCCACATCCAAGGCTCGCCGCAAACATAGCCACCACCATGGTAATAGAAAAAAACCTTGTCTTCGCTTGCACCTGAAGTCCACACCCACTCCGAGTCACCGGCGCCAGTGCCGCCGCAATCAACAGCCTGCGACTGTATGTCCTTGTCCACCGGAACCTGGCTCCAAACCTTACGATAATGTTCACGTTGCCCAGGCACATCCAGAGGAAAATCAGTAATAGAATCAATGACGTTCTGCATCTCACTGCTTGTCATGAAGACCCTCCAATATTGTTGACAATAATGTTGCTATATGTGTTGACGCTAGTGGCGGCAAATGCCCTTGTCAATCTGCCATGCAAACAAATCGCCCTTGACAGCGCGACGAATAAGCGGAAAAAGTCTCGTCGGCGAAATTGTCGACAATATTTGTTACAAGAGCGTTGATAGTTGCGCCGAGCAGTTTTCACGAACCCATTGGTCAAGCTCGTTTGGTTTTCCAGTGGCTGCTGCTTCAAACGCTAGAAAACTTTTTTAGTGGCCTGCGTCGGCTAATCGGCGCTGCCAAAAATGGGAGGAAACCATGTTGAAGAAACTGAGAAATACTGTGGGACTGCTGGGATTGGCCGCTACGATTGGTTTGGCCGGAGCTGGCGATGCAATGGCTGCCAAGAAGTACAAAATTTTCCAAAGCATGAGCTATATCGGTAACGACTGGCAGGCGATTACGTCGAACATGATCGCCGCCATGGCGCGGTCGAAGGAGTTCAAGGACAAGGTTGACCTTGAAGTCCAGGTCGCCGGTCCGAATGCGCAAAAGCAGATCCAGCAGATCAACGCCATGGTTCAGGCAGGTGCAGACGCGATTGTCGTGTTCCCAATCTCACCTACCGCTCTTAACCCCGTCGTGAAAGCAGCATGTGCGAAAGGCGTCAAGATTTTCGCTTATGAGTCACTGATCACAGAGCCTTGCGCACACAATGTTTCGATCGACAACAAAGAGTTTGGTCGTGCAACAGCCCAATGGCTCGTAGACAAGCTTGGCGGCAAAGGCAACGTGGTCTACATCAACGGAGTGCCAGGCGTTTCCGCTGAGACTGACCGTACAGAAGCTGTCAATGCGGTCTTTGCAGCAAACCCAGGAATCAAGGTCATTGCCACAGGTGTTGGCATGTGGAGCGAGTCAGTTGCCCGTTCCGAAATGACCAAGATTCTTGCATCTCACAAGTGGGACGAGATTGATGGCGTCCTGTCTCAAATCGGCTGCTTCTCAGTCGTTGAACTGCAACTCGACGCCGGCATTCCCGCGAACAAGCTGAAGCCTTGCTCGGGTGAGTCAGGCAACGGCAACCTCGTCCAGATGCTCCCCGTGGGAACCGAAGTCATCGGTGCCAGCGGCAACTATAAGCCAATGGCTGCTCCAGGCTTCTCCACCTTTGCACCGGTCTCAACCGCTGGATATACGTTCAAGCTTGCCGTACAGGCGGTCGAAGGCAAGGAATTCCCGCACGACATATTGATCAAGCCGTTGCAGCTCACCAATGACAATGTGAAGCTTTGCCAGGAAGGCTCTTGGAAAGAACTCAAGGAAGGTTGCAATGTGTTCCAGCCTGAACTCATCGGAAACCCGGCGTTCTTTGGGTCCGTGTACAATGAAAACACACCAGAGCTTGGCCTGAACGCCGCCCTGACTGGGCAGCCTGAGAATTAAGAAAATGCTACAGCCCGAATCTGCAGTTCCTATGAAGTACGCAATAAGCGTCGAAGCAATCTGCAAGACTTTCGGGCCAACGAAAGCGCTGGGCGGGGCCACCTTTGCGGTTCCGCCCGGCAACGTACATGCCCTGCTTGGTGAGAATGGTGCCGGCAAGTCAACACTGATCAAGATTATCAGCGGCTTTCTTCAGCCAGACAGCGGCACGATCCAAATGAATGGCCAGACAGTCCACATTTCCAATCGCCGGGAAGCGCATAGGCTGGGCATTACGACTGCCTTTCAAGAGCTCACGCAAATACGCAATTTGACTGTGACACA
>CAXTLE010000374.1:0-3132 GCA_964244855.1 uncultured Aestuariivirga sp.
ACGTTGATTTTGCCGAAGCCATTGCCGAAGCAGGTTTCGGCGACCAGTTTTTCCCGCTCACCGAACCCGTCATTCAAGGTGCTGCCACCCGCGTCATGAGCTTGCGTGACGGCACCAAGAAAATGTCAAAGTCCGATCCCTCGGATTTGTCACGCATCAACCTGACAGACACCGCCGACGATATCTCAAAGAAAATCCGCAAGGCCAAAACCGACTCCGATGGCATCCCCTCCGAAGCCAAAGGCCTTGAAGGCCGCCCGGAAGCCGATAATCTCGTGGGCATCTATGCCGCCCTTGCGGGTTCGCAGGTGACGGATGTTCTGGCGCAATATGGCGGCGGGCAATTCTCGACTTTCAAGAACGCTCTGGCCGATTTGGCGGTGGCGAAACTCTCTCCCGTCACCGAGGAGATGACGCGTTTGCAGGCTGATCCCGCCCACATCGAAGCCGTCCTCGCTGACGGCTCCGCCCGTGCCCGCGCCATCGCCGCCCCCATTCTGCGCGACGTGAAAAAGCTCATAGGCTTCATTCAAGCCTGACTACTTTAAAATCATTCCAAACTAGCCTATGTAAGGCCAAGAGGTACTGCCCATGTTTATTCAAACCGAAGCCACGCCAAACCCTGCCACCCTGAAGTTCCTGCCGGGAAAACCCGTATTGCCGGGCTCCACCCGCGACTTCCGCAACACGGATGAGGCAATCGAGTCACCCTTGGCCGCCCGCCTGTTCGGCATTACCAATGTGTCTGGTGTGTTTCTGGGCCACGACTTCGTAACGGTCACCCGTTCCGGCGGTGAATGGCAACAATTAAAACCCGCCATCCTCGGCGTCATCATGGACCACTATATGTCCGGCGTTCCCGTGCTGACCGATATGTCCGCCCCTGCCGAAGCCAGTGGCGATAGCGAATTCTTCGACGAAGAACACGCCCCCCTCGTCAAAACCATCAAGGACTTGCTCGACCAGCGCGTCCGCCCCGCCGTGGCACAAGACGGCGGCGACATCACTTTCAAGGGCTTCAAGGACGGCGTGGTTTATTTGAACATGCAAGGTTCATGTGCGGGCTGCCCGTCATCGACGGCGACCTTGAAGCATGGTGTTGAAAATCTGCTGAAGCATTTTGTGCCCGAGGTGACGGAAGTAAGGCCGGTATAAACCAAGGGGACCGTTTGCTCTTTCTCGCAAACTGTCCCCGATTTACGGACGGTCGAGATCAGGGACAGCTTGCAAGAAAGAGCAAGCAGTCCCTACACCTACCCGCTATCTGGCCCCGCCGCGTCATCAACCACCGGCCCCGGCGATTTCACATGTATCCGCACCCGCTTCACCCGGCGCAGATCACTCTCGACAATTTCAAACTCCAGCCCCGCCGCATGCCGGATCACTTCACCGCGCACAGGCACACGTCCGCCCATTTCGAACACCAGACCACCCAGCGTATCAGCCTCGTCGTGCTGGTCATCGGGCAGCAGATCAACGCCAAACATTTCATCCAGCGTGGCAATGGCAATGCGCGCATCGGCCATCCACGTGGTGTCGTTCTGTTTCTTGATCAGCACATCATCTTCGTCATCATCATGTTCATCGGAAATTTCACCAACGATAGATTCAACGATATCTTCAAAGGACACCAATCCGTCGGTGCCACCATATTCATCGACCACAACAGCCAAATGCACATGGCTGGCCTTCATTTTAAACAACAGGTCTGACGCCGGCATCGACAGCGGCACATAGAGCACATCGCGGATGATGGTGTTGTGGCCCTTCACTGTGCTCGAGAGTTCTGAAGCCGACAATGAAATCCCAGCGACTGATTTCGATTTGCTGGTGCGACCCTTGGTATTCATCCAGCGCAAAAAATCTTTCACGTGGATCATGCCCACAACATCGTCGAGCGTGTCGCGATAGACGGGCAGGCGCGAATGATTGGCTTCGACAAAACGGTCTAGCAATGCGCGAAGCGTTTCGTCTTCTTCCACACCAACAATATCAGCCCGCGGCACCATCAGGTCACTGACGCGCAAATCCTGGAAATTGACGAGATTGCCAAGCATGGTGCGGGCGTCTGCGGCCATGCCGCCATCGCCTGATTCCTCGGCGTGGCTTTCGATGACACTTTCAAGGTCCTCGCGCAAATCCTTGCTGCCCTGCAAGCGTCGCCGCAAACGATTGAGAAAGTTCGGCGCCTTCTTGGTCTCTGGTATTTTATCGTTGCTCATGCGCTGTAAGGATCGGCGATATTGAGGCCCGCCAAAATCTCTTTTTCCCTTGCTTCCATTGTCTCTGCTTCCACCTCATCCTCATGGTCAAAACCCAGAAGATGCAGCGCTCCATGTATCACCAGATGTGTCACATGATCGGCCAAAGTCTTGGCCCCCTCACGCGCCTCCAGCGCCACTGTGCCCCATGCTAGCACAATGTCACCCAAATGTGCGACTTCCCCTTCAGGCACCGGCATGTCGGGAGACGGGAAGGACAAGACATTGGTTGATTTATCTTTGCCGCGCCATTCCTTGTTGAGGATTTGCATCTCTGCATCGCTTGTGAGCAGCACATCAACACCGCGCTTGTCATCCGGCAACACAGCTTCAATGGCTCGCGTCACAACACCTTCAACACCGAAAATGCCGTGCCAGGACTCGTCTTCCATATCAATGGAAATATTCATCTCAGCGGCTTGTCAGCGGCTTGGACTTCTTGGCCTGCTTTTCATAGGCACCAACGATTCGTCCAACGAGGGCGTGACGCACAATATCGTCTGCCACGAAATGCACCTGTTCAATGCCTTTGACACCTTTCAGAATGCCAAGCGCATCAGTCAAGCCCGACGTCACATTGTTGGGCAAATCCACTTGTGTCGGATCCCCCGTCACCACCATGCGGCTGCCTTCACCGAGACGCGTCAGAAACATTTTCATCTGCTGCGGCGTGGTGTTCTGTGCTTCGTCCAAAATCACAAAGGCATGCGCGAGAGTTCGACCACGCATAAAGGCGAGAGGAGCAATTTCAATCTGGTTTTCAGCCAAACCCTTTTGCACGAGGCTTTGCGGCATCATGTCATAAAGCGCATCATAAAGCGGGCGCAGATAGGGATCGACCTTTTCCTTCATATCACCCGGCAAAAAGCCC
>CAXTLE010000375.1:0-3131 GCA_964244855.1 uncultured Aestuariivirga sp.
CGCGACCCGTGATTTGTGGAATGATGGCTTTGTGATTGCCGACAGTTGTCTCTCCGATGATGCGTCCCCCGAATTTTGAGTCGATGACACTGCGGCCAATGTATGTGTCGCCCACTTGCATCAGCCCTTTGGTATGCAGCACCGCCATCAAGGCAGAACAACCCGTGCCGGTGGGTGAGCGGTCCAGTTTTCCGGGATTAATGACGCAGGCATTGCGCGAAGTGAGTACGCCATTGATATGGGTCAATGCTTCGCGCATGAAACAGAAAGAATAGTGTTTCCATTCCGGCAATTCCGGGTGATGGAATGGCAGTTGCTCATTCGCGGCTTTAACGAGTTTTCTGCCCAAGGCGGCAATGATGTGGGCGTTTTGCGGCGTGATCTGCAAACCGAAATCCGCCAGATCAGCCATGACAAAACTGTCACCACCGAAAGCCGTATCGACTTTGATTTGACCGTAGCCTTCAACGTTAAGTGTTGCGCCCAGATGTTGCGCGAAAGCTGGCACATTGATGAGGGTGATGCTCTCCGCTTTGCCATTGCGACACTGTGCCGAGACTTCGATCAAACCCGCTGGTGCTTCGAGTATCATGTGGGTGACGGGTTCCGTCATCGGGATGATGCCCGTGTCCAGCAACACTGTCGCCACGCAAATGCAGTTGGAGCCTGACATGGGCGGTGTGTCCTCCGGCTCCATGATGATGAATGCCGCGTGGGCTTTGGGATGTTTTGGCGGCACCAACAGATTCACGTGGCGGAATACGCCGCCGCGTGGCTCGTTCAGCACGAAGTTTCGCAAGGTTTGATCCCGCGCAATGAAGCGGGATTGCTCCCAAATCGTATCACCCGGAGGTGGCGCCACTCCACCCACGATCACATCACCAACCTCGCCCTCAGCGTGGCAGTTTATGATGTGGATGGATTTGGTGGAGCGCATTTGGCGATCAAAGGTCGCCTGTCACGCATTTTTTCGCCAGTGACTTGTACTGCTTCACTGAAAGCACCATCGGATTGCCGCTGTCATTCGGATCACGTTTGGCTGTCTCCGCGACCTCGTCGAGGCGCTTGGTATCAATACCGATATCCTTCAGCGCATGCGGAATGCCGGTTTCCTTGCGGAGAGCCAGAATGAATTTCAGGAAGCCGTTGAAGCCACCCCTGATGCCGAGATAGGCGGCGGCGCGTTCGATTTTGGTTTCGATTTTCTTGCGGTTGGCCACCAGCACGTAAGGCATGATGATGCCGTTCAGCATGCCGTGGTGCGCGTCATAGAGCCCGCCAAAGGGATGTGAAAGCGCGTGAATGGCGCCCATGCCTTTTTGAAACGCCGTGGCACCCATGGCCGACGCCATCAGCATATTGCCGCGTGCATCCAGGTCCTTTGGCTTCTTCACGGCCTTGGCCAGGTTTTCCTTGATCAGCCGCATGCCCTCAAGGGCCACACCATCCGACAGGGGATGATAATTCGGGCAGCAATAGCTTTCGAAACAATGCGCCAGCGCATCAAAGCCGGTGGCTGCTGTGAGTTTGGCAGGCAAACCCACTGACAACTCCGGATCAAGAATAGCCACCTTCGGCATGATCGCAGGATGGAAAATGATTTTCTTTTCGTGGGTGACAGGATGGGTAATCACGCCAGCGCGACCCACTTCTGAACCTGTTCCTGCGGTCGTGGGAATACAAATCGTAGGCGCAATCTTTGTAGCATCGGCGCGCGTCCACCAGTCGTCCACATCTTCGAGATCAAAGATTGATATCTTCTGACCATGCATCAGCGCAATCATCTTGCCGGTATCAAGCCCTGAACCGCCACCAAAACAAATCACCCCATCATGCCCGCCATCGCGAAATACTTTGCAGCCTTCAAGTACGTTTTCTTCCGAAGGGTTAGGGCGCACGTCGGCGAACATTGCGACTGGCAAGCCTGCAGCTTTCAGGTTCGCGAGAATGTCCTTTACCATGTCGGAACCAGCAAGTCCGCGATCTGTGACAAACAATGGCTTTTTGATGCCAACAGCTTTGCAATGCTCCGGCAATTCCTTGATGCGGCCAGCACCAAACTTGATGGGATTGGGATAGTTGATATTACGATTGGGGATCATTGTTTTTCTTTCTTTTTTTAGCAGGCAAGAGTTTTGACGTGACCAAGTGCGCCATAAGCCAGGATGGCGCGGTCGCTGGTAACAAGCGTAAAATTATGGATACGAGCGGTTGCGATTAGAATGCAATCCATTGGGTCTTTGTGTGTAAGTTCCGGTAACATTGAAGACCGAACCAACACTTCAGGTGACAAGCTACACACAGAAATACCTTTTCTGTTGGCGAAACTGTTGAAATAGTCGAGCGGATCAATGGGTAGTTTGAGTTTTCCAGAACCTACCAGTTTTCCAATTTCCCACGCACTGATCGGGCTGACAATTACACGGCCAAAGTTTGTCGCTTGTTGAAGTTGCTTTTCAGCATCGACAAGTAATTTGGTCGCTTCCAACGTAAAAAGGATAACACAGGTATCGAGTAAAAAATGTCTATCACTCATCGCTGCATTAACCGATCCCAATTTTCAAGCCATTCGCGTTCGATCTCTTCCCATTCTGTTTCTGAAAAAGCAGGCGAAGTTGGGTCATATCCTGGAGCGAAAGTTACCATTCCCTTCATGCAGCCGAAAATTGATCTCCAATTGTCGGGCAATGAGGTGTCATCACGACGAAAAAAAATCAATCTTCCGGACCGTACATCCACATCGCAGGTTTCGTAGCCAGCCTCGACCCACTCCCGAGTCATGACATTGTTATCAGGGTTGTTGGACCAGAAAGCACGATTCAACTTGGATTTTGGCAGTTTGGCACCAATGATTTTTTCAATCTCGGCAAAAGTCATCGCAATCCGATCGCGCTTCTGCTTTTTCAAAAATTGCCCCAACGGTTCATATTTTCCCATCACGCACACTCCTGATAAACACACACATCATATTGTGTGTGTTTGTGTGTGTCAATAACGCTCAAACCCGCGCTTCAATTCCAGATCCGTAATCCTCCTGTCAAACTCGAATTGTTCCCATTTGCCGGTGTGGACATAATGGTCAACCACGTCGTCGCCGAAGGCTTCGCGCATGAATTTGGATTTGTCGAGAA
>CAXTLE010000376.1:0-3112 GCA_964244855.1 uncultured Aestuariivirga sp.
CTCAAGATAACTGGATTCCCTGTCTGGCTCGGCAGAACGCACCACCGAGTTATTGTCGGGTGAGCCACCTGTTTCCGACGCAAGGCGCAGCGACTCTGGAACAATCTGTAAGTCCGGTATAACCACTGAGGTATAGGCTCGGTCTGACAGGCGCACATCGCTTTTGAAAATCAGACTTTCGATTCGGTCCGCAGCACTGGATGCGTCGGCAAGCGGTTCGGTGAACCAACCTGAACTGAAATATTTCAAGGTAAAGGGAGCCGCACAGGCTGCCATTATTTTTGAGGACAGCATCAGCGACGCCCAATTGGGACATGCCATGCTCCACTGCACAAGGGTGCCCGTACCGTCGGTATGGATCAACACCATACCAAACTGGTCAAGCAGCGTTTTGTCTTGATACTCCGCGCCACTCTCTTTTTTGGGACGAGGTGCAAAAGCACCGTCCCTGATCCACATCGTTACGCCGTTCATTCTTCCTGTACCGTTTCAGCCAAACTTTAAAATGGCCCGCCCCCAGACGCGGTCAATTTGTGTATAAGCTTACAAATACCAATTTGGTGTTAACGTGGAATTCAGGAATTGATGATCGCGGGTTGTTATAGAACTTGAATATCAACCCTTGCGATTTGGGAAACAACTGCAACTCCTGCCTCACCTTTGTCATTCCGGCGTGGAAAGACAATGCGGTGGTACGGGACCCAGTGCAGCGCGTTATCAGGAAGTCGGAGTGCCGCGAGCACATGATCATAACGCGGTCGATTGTTTTTCAACACGTCGTCATAAGTGGCATTTACCGGATCGCCATAGCTGCCCGCACTTTGGCAAGGATGCGATGACGTGAATGTTCCCCACACCCGACCAATGGCACTTTTCGAACCTACGCGATCTACTTTAAAGAGGTGACTGTTTTCATCATAGGTGCAGTCCACAGAATAATCTTGGGAAACCTCCTGGCCAGCCAATATACCTTTCAAAACATCTGGCAGGAGATTCGAATCTCTTGATGCTTCTTTGATAAAGACCCGGCCTGTGAAATGCCTGTCGCCACGCGCCAGCACCTGCTCCATGCGGCGCACGGCAGCTGCAGGTTCACGATAGACTTCTTCAAACCAGCCAATGGCGAAGAACCGCAGGATGTAAGGTGGTTTAACCGAGGGCAGCCATTGCATGGCCTTGAACACGGATGAGACACATGGGGAATTCACCACCCATTTGATTTCGGTGCCAAGGTCACCGGATGTCAACCTGACGCTGCCTTGCTGAAAGAAGCGATCTTCATCCTCGCCGCTGGTGACAACATCACCTAACATTGGCTCCAATTTGCCATGATTCACCCAATAACGCCGTCCGCGCATGGTCGCTGTCCGCCCCTCTTTTGCTTACGTGACCTGAATTGGTGGGACGCTCGCCTGTTACAGATTGCCGTTCATGAGCACAACTTGCGCTTAAGGCCGGCTACGAAACTCTCCCTGAGTGTATATTGGACGCGACAGTCCGATTGTCGAGTTGAATTCCGAGTTGTAACTAATGATTAATGAAGGAAATGCTTAAAGATCCGTATACGGAGTTACCCAAAATGGTTGGTTTTGGGGAATCCCTTGGGTGGAAGTTTGCCGGATTGGGCGCGTTCGCCGATCCATTCGGCCAAATCGGTGACAGTCCACTCGCGGCCACTGGAGTCGATCCAGTTCAACCCGGCTTTCAGGTTGAGTGTGGTTGCGTCAGAGAGGTTTCCATCCTTGAATTTCTGCAAGCGCACGCCTTTTCCGCGTGTCATTTCGGGGAGTTCGGAGAGTTTGAAGATCAACAGCTTGCGGTTTTCGCCAACGGTTGCCACGTGGTCGGCGTTGGCGACGACGCTGCGGCAGACCAGGGCTTCAGCGGGAACTTTGACATTCAAAACCTGTTTGCCCTTGCGGGTGTTGGCCACGCATTCGTCTTCGCTGACGATGAAGCCGTCACCATCAGTTGACGCGACCAGGCGCTTGTTGCCGGCTTGATAGACAAAGAGCGCTATGATCTGGTCGGTGGCGTCCATTTCTGCCATGAGGCGCACAGGTTCGCCGTTGCCACGGCCTCCGGGCAATTTGCTGGCGTCGAGTGTGAAGAATTTGCCGGATGACGAGAACAACATGATCTTGTCGGTGGTCATGGCCTTTATGGCGAAGCGTGCGGCGTCACCGTCTTTATAGGTGAGGCCGGACGTGTCTTCCAAGTGACCCTTCATCGAGCGGATCCAACCCTTTTCAGAGCAGACGACAGTGATGGGTTCCCTATCAACCATCATCTCCGCGAGTTCGACTGACACATCTGGTGCATCGGCAAAGTCGGTGCGGCGGCGGCCCAGCGGGGTCTTTTTGGAATAGGTTTCCTTGACGCGTCTGATGTCTTCCGAGATGTGGTTCCATTGGTCTTCGTCAGACTGCAGCAGGCCTTTCAGGCCTTTTTGTTCCTTGGTGAGCTTGTCGTGCTCATTGCGGATTTCCATTTCCTCGAGCTTGCGCAGGGAGCGCAGGCGCATGTTGAGAATGGCTTCGGCTTGCATATCCGAAAGTTTGAACGTCGCCATCAAGGTTGGCTTCGGCTCGTCTTCCTCGCGGATGATGCGAATGACTTCATCGAGGTTGAGATAGGCAATCAGATAGCCTTCGAGAATTTCGAGACGTCTGGCGATTTCAGCCAAGCGAAAATTGGTGCCGCGCACCAGCACGGTTTTGCGGTGGTCGAGCCATTCCCTGAGCACATCCTTCAGCGACATGACCTTGGGCACCTTGCCGCCGGAGAGCACGTTCATGTTGAGGGGAATGCGGTTCTCGAATTCCGTGGCGCGGAACATTTGCTCCATCAGCACTTCCGGCTCGATGTTGCGGGTCTTGGGTTCGATGACGACGCGAATGTCCTCGGCGGATTCATCGCGGATATCACCGAGCAGCGGCAGCTTCTTGTCATTGAGCAGTTCGGCCACGCGCTCTATGAGCTTTGACTTCTGCACCATGTAGGGAATTTCGGTGACGACGATATGCCAGGCCCCTTTGCCTAGTTCCTCGACGGCCCAGCGCGCCCGCACGCGGAAACCGCCTTTGCCTGTGCGATAGGCTTCGATGATGGA
>CAXTLE010000377.1:0-3109 GCA_964244855.1 uncultured Aestuariivirga sp.
GCCGATCATCTGGCGCGAGGTGTTCTTCTATACAGCACTGGCGGTGATGCTGGTGATCAAAGGGAATGGGAGACGTCAATCAGAGTGACTGCGCGCCCACCAACCTCTCGACCAATGGCTGCATCAAATCACCATCCACATTGGCAAACGCAAAGCGCAAATAGTCTTCTTGTCCCGGCCCGAACATGACGCCAGGCAAACACAGCACGTCATGTTCCTGCGCCAATCGCATGGCCACGGGCTTTGACATTTCGCCACTGAACGGGTGCTTCACATAAGCAAAATATGCACCTGAAGACACCATCTCGAATTTCAAATCTGCGTGTTCAAACGCCGCACGTATCGCAGCCAATCTCGCTGCCATGATAGCGAGCTTGCCGCGTTTCCAGTCACCGAGTTCATTTAGCGCGAAGATCACTCCGGCCTGCGTGATATGAGGTGGGCAGATGGTCATGCAGTCGAGAATTTTTGCAGCTTCTGACAATACAGCTTCACTGGCAATCATTGATCCCAATCGATAACCTGCAAGTGCATAGACTTTTGAAAAACTGTAAAGTTGGATCAGCGTGCCATCCCAATCGTCGCGTTGAAACAATCTGTGTGGTGGTGCGGTGTCAGGACGGAAGTCCTTGTAGGTTTCATCGAGAATCAACGCGATGCCCTTGCGCTGTGCCAGTTCAAAAAATGCGTTGATAACCTCCGCCGGATAGATAGCTCCGGTTGGATTATTCGGCGTGCACAACACAATCGCACGCGTTGTCGCAGTGATGGCTTGTTCCGCCTCGCCAACGTCAGGATAATTACGTCCGGCACCAAAGGCACTGATGGATTGGATGCCGATGCCCAGCATCTTCAGCCACATTTGATGATTGAAATACCAGGGCGTCGGCATCACCACCCTATCCCCCGCTTCTGCAACCGAAAGAATCGCCGCCGCAAAAGCTTGGTTGCAGCCGGTGGTGATAGCGACCTGCGACGAGCGAATTGCAGCACCGAAATCCGCGGACATTGTCGTAGCGTGAGCTTTGCGCAGCGCATCAAGTCCGTAGATATTCGTGTATCCGCCAATGCCGTCAGTCCTCGCCAATCGCGCAAATTCTTCCTGTAATTCGGCGGCAGGCGGATAGCTCGGAACTGCCTGACACAGATTCAGAAACACGCGGTTGCGCTGCACATTGCGCACCCAGCTCATGGCTTCGGCAATTGGTGGCGCTTCGACGGAGGAGACGGCTGTGGACAAATGAAACGACATGAATTCTGCTCTGGCTATTAAGACTTGAATGAACGACGCGCTAAGGCGATAAACCTGCCATGGAACTGCACTCAATAGAAGCCCTTCTGTCTGCACGGGGGGCATGGTTGAAAGGTGATACTGGCGATCAGGATGAAGCCATGTCCCGCAAGGCATTGACTTGCATGATCGCAAATCATTACCGGCAATTTGAAGAGGTGCGAGACCGGATTTTCCGCGCCACTGAAAGTTTCATGCGTCACGTCGAAATTATTCCCGAAACACTGTCACCCGCTGGTCACGACTTGGTGGCTAAATTGCTGCAACATAAACTGGTGGTGAAAGAAGAACACGGCCATGAAATTTGTGAAGTGGCGGGCAGACGCTATCTCTCTGGCGGCTGGTTGGAAGAACTGGCGTGGCTCGCAGCCATTGATGCAGGTTCGGAAGAGGCATTTTATGGGCAGTGCATCGGTTGGTCGGTCAAGGGCTTTCACGGTGAAAATGAAATTGATCTGATTATGCGAAAGTCCAACACGCTTGGCTTCGTATCTTGCAAGGCCCTTCGTTCTGAACTCGACATGCACGACAAGAAACACCGTAACCGCTTGATGGATGCTGTGCACGAAGCTGATAATTTATGTGACCATTTCGGCAGGCCCGGTGAACGCGTTGCGGTATTGGTCACTACGGATTTACATGACGAAATTCGAGGTGTGCCCCGTTACAACGCCCTGATGGGCAAAGCGGCTGTGCTTGATGTGCGCATTATTCCGCTGGAAGAATTGGGCTATGACCGACTTGTGGCGGCACTTGCCGCCATGTGGGATGAGAAGGAAACGACATGACACGCGCAATTCGCTTTCACCAAACCGGTGGCCCCGATGTGTTGCAAATGGACGACATTGCTTTGGCCGCACCCGGCCCGGGTGAGGTTCGGATCAAACACAGGGCCATCGGCCTCAACTACATCGACACCTATCACCGCTCTGGTCTCTACGCGTTGCCATTGCCATCGGGCATCGGCTTGGAAGCAGCAGGCGTGGTTGAAGAGGTGGGGCAAGGGGTGACAAGCTTCAGGATTGGCGACCGCGTTGCCTACGGTACGGGAACGCCCGGTGCCTATTCCGAAGCCCGCAACTTCCCGGCCAACCGTCTGGTAAAACTGCCCGATACAATTGCCGATGAAACCGCTGCTGGCATGATGTTGAAGGGCATGACGGCTCGCTATCTGCTGCGCGCCACCTATGTGGTTAAACCTGGCGATACAATTCTCATGCATGCCGCCGCCGGTGGAGTAGGGCTGCTGTTGACGCAATGGGCCAAGGCTTTGGGGGCCAGGGTCATAGGCACAGTTGGCAGTTCCTCGAAGATAGATGAAGCAAAGGCTCACGGTTGCGATGTGGTGATCAACAGCACAGAAGAAGATGTGGTGAAACGCGTACGGGATGAAACCAATGGCAAGGGCGTTCCCGTGGTCTATGATGGTGTAGGCCAGGCAACGATCATGACGTCGCTCGACTGCCTGCAAATGCGCGGGTTGTTGGTCAGCTTCGGCAATGCATCGGGTCCGGTCAAGAACTTTGACTTGGGACTTCTCGCCGCCAAAGGCTCACTTTACATCACGCGCCCGACCCTGTTCAGTTACACAGCAACCGATGAAGATTTCCGGCAAACGGCGCAAGATCTCGTGGATATCGTCGCTTCAGGAAAAATGAAAGTGCCGGTGAATCAGCGCTATGCTTTGGCTGACGCCGCACAAGCGCATCGCGATTTAGAGTCGAGAAAGACGACAGGGACAACAGTGCTGGTGCCGTAGAAAAGGACCTTGTAAGTCATTTTCATCGGCATCTTCGATAGCTATAGTTGATGTCGCGG
>CAXTLE010000378.1:0-3106 GCA_964244855.1 uncultured Aestuariivirga sp.
CACACCTCACTTCAACAAAGAAGTGCTGCTCAGTCCAGATACAAGAAGGTGGCCGAAGGCCGGATGAGGGAGGCTTCACTCAATCCTTCACCGCATAAGTATGCTGCTGTTCCGGGAACTTCCGCTCGCGCACTTCGTCGGCATACATCTTGATGGCACCTTCAATGGCGACACCGACCTTGCCGAATTCCTTGACGAACTTTGCCACGCGTGGAGACAAGCCCAGCATGTCTTCCATCACCAATATCTGTCCATCGCATGCTGCCGAAGCGCCGATACCGATGGTGGGGATATCTATCTGCGCCGTGATCTTGCGGGCCAACGGTTCGGCTACTGCTTCCAGCACGACAGAGAACGCACCGGCTTCCGCCACGATTCTCGCGTCCTCTTCGATCGCTGCCCATTGCGCGCGTTCGCGGCCCTGGGCTTTGAAGCCGCCCAGTACGTTGATCGACTGCGGCGTTAAACCCACATGGGCCATGACGGGAATGCCGCGTTCAGAGAGGAAGCGGATGGTTTCGCCCATGCGTTTGCCGCCTTCCAGCTTGATGGCGCCGCATTCAGTTTCCTTCACCACCTTGGCGGCGTTGCGGAAGGCTTGTTGCGGACTTTCCTCATAGGATCCAAAGGGCATGTCGACAACGACCAGCGACTGTTTGGCCCCCCGCATGACGGCGCGACCATGCATGATCATCAGGTCCAATGGAACGGGCAGGGTGCTTTCGAAGCCGTGCATGACCATGCCAAGTGAGTCACCTACCAAAAGGAAGTCCACATATTTATCGGCAATCGCCGCCGTGTGGGCGTGATAAGACGTAAGCGCCACAATGGGCTCGCCACCTTTGCGGTTGTGAATATCGGGGGCGGTGCGGCGTTTCAAGGTGGTGTGTTGTGACATGAGGTTTTCATTCGCGCATTTCCGGCACTATTGCAATGTCACCAGCGGCACGCCTGCAACGATCACATGCAGTTGCCCGGCCAAGCCATAAAGTGCCACGCCCGCGAGAACTGACATCAGGTTATGGCCCTGACGCACTTCGGATGGCACGAAGCTTGCTGATCGCGATTTTAAAACGGCGTGCAACATCGCAAACACTGCCAATCCGCCAAACAACAACGTGGTGCGCGTATCGCCATTTGCCAGCAAATGTCCGATAGCCCAAATGCTCACGCCCAGTGCCATCGGATATTTCAGTTTATTGCGCCATGAACCGCGAAACAGGAAAATACCAATCAAGATAAAGCCGATCAGCGACAAACCAAAGTTGGCGTGGCGGCCCCAAGTGGGCGGTTCGTACAGCGGTTCAATTGCTGCACCCCGAAACGCCCAGAGACACGCAATCAAAAGCAAAAGACTGGAAATTCCGTAGACCGGACCGTAGGCTTTGCCAAACGTCCGCCGCGCGTGATCGCGCCATTGCGGGATCGCCGGGTTCAAATGCACGATGCCGAAAAGAAAAATACAGGCTGCAAGAAGTAACATACAAAACTCCAAGTTGATTCAATCCGTCACAGCATTAACCTTAAATACTAAATATACTCATTTCAAATGCCGTGATATGGCAAGCCTTGCGCGAGGTCGCGAAACTGATAGCGGGGGATACCATGAAACCAACATTGATACTTGTAGGAGCGGACAAGGGCGGCGTGGGCAAGACCACAGCATCGCGCGCGTTGCTGGATTATTTTGCGCGCAAAAACGTGCTAACGCGCGCTTTCGACACGGAAAATCCACGTGGATCACTGCAGCGCTTTTATCCCTCGATTACTGAAATCATCGATCTGAACAATGTGGCGCACCAAATGAAGGTGCTCGACACCATGGAAACGGCAAATGTGCCAGTAACGGTTGTCGACTTCAAGGCCGGTAACTTGTCATATTCCTTGGACCTGTTCGAACGCATTGGCGTGTTGGAAGCAGCCCGCAATGGCATGTTCACGCTTGGTCTTGTGCATGTTGTCGGACCATCGATTGCGTCACTTGATGAAATTGGCGAAATTTCAAAATATCTTCCCGGTGTTGAATATGTTGTGGCGCGCAACTCCATCAATGAAACAAATTTCTTTGAATGGGACGATTCGACCTACCGCAAATATTTCACGCAAATCAGCAAGTCGCATGAAATCGACATTCCGAAGCTCAACGAGATGGCCTACGAGCAAGTTGATGTTGCGGGCGTGACGTTCAAGGATTTCATCGACAATCGTGCGGCTGATGGTTCGCAGGGCAAGTTCTCGTTTGTGCTGCGGGGCTATGTGCGCAAGTGGTGTGCGGAAATTGACGAGCAATTTGGCCGCGTGAAAATGTTGCAGGATATCGTTTCAGGCAGTCGGGCTTAACCCCGTCTGATTGGCCCCATGGCCGTTCAGCCCACAATTTACATCGTCGCATCTGACCAGCACCGTAACGGCAAGACATTGCTGGCGCGGCTGCTGGTTGATTATTTGATGCTGGATGGTCGCGACCCCTTTATTATTGATACAGATGCACCCGATGGGCCGTTGCGGAATTATTTTCCAGGGCGAACAGCACTGGCAGATTTTGCTGCCATCCGCGGCCAAATGAGACTGTTCGATACAATCCTTGCCGCACCAGGCCGGGACTACATTATCGATTTGCCAGTGCGTCATACCGAAGGTTTTTTCGCGGCCGAACGCGACCTCGGGTTTTTCGCTGAATGCAAAAAAGTGGGCTTCCGGGTGTTTCTGTTTTTTGTAGTCGATGCCGGCATGACGTCGTTGAAAACGGCGAAAGTGTTTCAGCGCTATGCCGGGCTGGATCTGTTTGTGCCGGTGCGCAATCTCATGGTACGCTCGGCCTGGCCGGAAGATGATGGGGCTTTAACCATACCGTTCCTGGCAGCACCTGTTGCCCAGGCAATTGGGAGCAAGCGCTTCTCGTTTCGCGCATTTGTACAGGGTGACAAACAGGGCCTCGCCGAAGACATGGTGCCTACACTGCAGAACTTCCTCTATGAGACACTGAATAACTTGAGCAATCTGGAACCGGTTTACAGTTTGAAAGAGTTGGGGCGGTAAGGGCTCAGAAGTACTCCCTCATCCGGCCTTCGGCCACCTTCTCCCGTTGGAAGAAACGGGAGAAGGC
>CAXTLE010000379.1:0-3098 GCA_964244855.1 uncultured Aestuariivirga sp.
GCATCTCCGCTGCACCCGCACGGTTGTCACTGTTGAGCTGCAAAGCCGATTCAATACAAAGCCGCTCAATGATATCTGTCGACTCGCGTATCAATTCCTTCAACGGAACTTTGCCAACAAGACGCGTGAAATCATCACCGGAACGCAACAGGCTGGTCTCTGGCTTTGTGTTGGCTACAGTTTGACGACTGATGCGGTGCAGCGTGAAGCCCATGCAAGGCATATCGCCTTCCTGAACCGCCACACCCGACACTTCCACATCTTCAACAGCACCAAATTGCCCGCGCACAATGGTGCGGAAATTGCGAATGGCACCTTTTTCGAGCAACTGCGCCGTCAGCATTGATGTATCAATGCCGGGACGACCCAACCACTGGTCAATGGTATTGCCACGCGCCTGCTCTTCTGAGCCAAGCTGCGCCAATTCCAGAAACGCGGAATTGGCGGTCATGATCCTGCGATCAAGATCCGTCACTGCAAAACCATCCGGCATTTCGCTGATGATTTTCACCACTTTCGACTGCGCTCTCGGCATGACAATGGCTGAGGTGCCGACGGTATGCGGTACCATGCGCAACAAATAGTAAGTCGCAGTGTCCTGGCGGAAAATTGTGGCAGACAAAATCGCCTGACGATTTTCATCGTCAAGCCGCATCGCCAAATCATCAACTTTGCCGGTGGACCGCAGCGTCGAAAGCAAACGCTTGACGCCAGCCGATTCCGACTGCGGGAACACATCTTCAATGTCAGCGCCCAAAATCCGGCGAGACGGACGATTCAAAAGCCCGGCAGCAGCCGGATTGGTTTCAACCACGCGTCCGGTTTTTGCGTCAACAATGATAATGGCATCAGAAGCCGATTGCAGCAGCACCCGGAAACGGGTTTCCGAATGGCGCAAACGCAAATATTCTTGTTCAATCGATTGTTCTGCCGCCAGCAAACGCTGCTGCAACACTGCAACCGCACTTAAATCCCGGCCAGCCGCCACAATATGCCCTTCGCGACCTACGCGCACAGCCGTATATTTGATTGGCAAATCAGGGCCACCGCTGATTGGATGATTGACCTGACGCGCACGCGCCGGCTGCCCTTGTGCCGCTTCATGCAAAAGTTGCTCAACCTTGATTCGGCTTTCAACCGTAACAGTCTCGTTCCAGGACTTGCCCGGCCAGCCGATGAAAGCTTTTTCCGGAATGTCAGGACCGGCCAAAACCCGATCGCAGATGACGCCATCTGGCGTGAGAACCAACGTTATGTCAGCTGTTGCCGCCAAAATGGCAACGACTGCCGACACATCCTGGTTGGTCAACATCTGGTAGGTGCCCGAATGCAGGCTCAAAGCCGTCGTCCTTTCAAATCCGTCACACCAATCACCAAACCATTATAGATTCGCTATGACTGGCTTGTTACTATTATATATCAACTGTTTGAATTGAACTGCACACCTTAATCGCATACATTTCAACTCAGTGGGACGTTGCCGCCCAAGTATTTGCCTGCCGCACTGCACCAGACGCGTCTTCTGCATAGGCGTCGGCACCGCACTTTCCTACAAGATAAGGTTGTTCATAAAAAATTACACCCCCTACCATCACATTAATATGACGGTTTTTGGACTTAGACCGAACGGTGGCTATGGCTGAGGTCATGCGATCAACGAAAGTCTCTCCACTCAGTGACATGCCAACGAAGTCATAGTGTTCGGATGAAACAAGCTCCTTGATATCGTCTTCCGAGATATTGGGGCGGCTATGGACTTCCCAACCTTCCCGCAACAGGAACTCTTCCACCATGCGCAAACCCAAAGTATGCTGCTCACCAGGAACTGTTAACAGCAACGCACGGTGCCCGACACCGGCTTGACTCCAGAACCTGTCGGGAACTCCGCGGAAATCCCTGAGAATACGGTGCATACGCGACACGCCAATCGTAACATCGGTGAAGGAACATAAGTCGTTCGTCCATCTTTCACCCATGAAGCGCGCAGCAGGGGCGAGCAAATCCAGTAAGATGCGATCAAAGGCCACGCCATTATCGAGCATTTGCTGCACAAAACCCCGCGCAGCCTCGGGTTCTTCCCGCATGGCAATGCGGGCAAATTCTTCAATCTTGGCATCATCAACAGTAATTGAGGTCCACTCATCACGAACGCTGTCATGGTTCATCAACAGACGGGGGACGATGATGTTCTCGATCGTTGCGGCCAAATCTTCCAAACTGAGACTTCGGCTCTGTGTGGGTGTAACATATCGCAAGGGCTCAGACAGCCTTTCAAGCTGTTCCATGCCCCCTTCCGCAAAATCAGACGCACCCCACCCCGAGGAATTAGTCATGGACGGATCCTCCCGCTGCAGCCGCAGGATCGAGCCTGCAACATTTACATTGCCGGACCATGTCACGTCAAAAAGCTGGACGTCAAGCGTCATTTACACACCCACTCCAAAAAAGCGGTTCATGTCCTTATATGTCAATTTTACTTGACGTCAAGATAAGTTGACACTTTTAAAAACGGGTGTTAGGTTTTCTCCGAAGTCTGACCCCAAGCCGGGCAAACCGGCGGGCGAGGCAGACTCGGGGAAACACAGCATGATCGTGCTGAAGCAAGAGTCGAAACGACCAGCGCTCTATACCGCAGAACAGCGGAAGCGTCGCGATTCCTCAAAGTGGACCAACGTTCAAGGCGTCCTCGCCGCTTTTCAGTTTCTGGTATTTTTGATCAGCGCGGCATTGGTTCTGCGCACCTTGTTGACGGGCGAAGGCGCTACACTCGCCAACGCCTCGGTGCTTTTGAAAACCGCCGTACTCCTCACCATCATGATCACCGGCTCGCTTTGGGAGAAAGATGTATTCGGACAATACCTCTTTGCCCCGGCTTTTTTCTGGGAAGACATGGTGAGCTTCGCAGTTATCGCCCTGCACTGCGCTTATGTGTATTTCCTGATCGCAGGCACCCTTGATCAACGCAGCCTGATGATTCTCGCCCTCGCGGCCTACACTGTCTACGCCATCAACGCCGGGCAGTTTCTCCTCAAATTTCGCAGCGCCCGCCTGCAACGCGATCTTTATTCAGCCGCAGGGGCCACATCATGAACGCCCCC
>CAXTLE010000380.1:0-3096 GCA_964244855.1 uncultured Aestuariivirga sp.
CATCGCCCACGACGACCGCCTGCACGAAATCCGGGCAGAAACATTTGACCCACCGCTGACAGCGACGCAGTCTTCGATTGGTGATGCGGGGAAAAGAGTGGTGAAGTTGCTGATCACACAGCTGACGGACAATGAAGCGCCAATGGCGGAGGAACTGTGGCCGGTGGATTTGGTGGTGCGGGCTTCGACGGGGCCGGTGGCGGGGTGAGGATCAATCGCGGGCGGCTTGGCTCGCATCGTTCGGTAATCATGCGCAGTCACCGCCAGTTGAAGGTCTTGAGTGGCTTTCAATACTTCGGTTTAGATATATTAGACGCTGTGTCAGACATCCTGCCACAGGGGTTTTGCAATTGACCTTTCCCGTCGATTCATGGCCGAGTTCCAAGAATGTTCAACCTAGGCAGCACTTCTATATTGCAAAATGGACAGGTTTCGACAAAATTGCTTTCCACTAGGGGGAGTTAATGACGCAAGATAGATCGTGGTTTGCCAGAAGTGCGCTTGTTTTAGGTGTGCTAATTATGCCGTTTACCTTCTATATTTACACCAGCGTCAGCGCGTCTCGCATAAGATGCCACGTACCGAGTTGGTCAAGTGGACATTGGCCATTTGAATTGACTGGTTATGCACTAGTTTTGATTAGCGGCCTATCTGTCCTATTTTTTGGTCTCCAGTCGCTTCGACACTCAAGGCGCCATTTAGACGATTTAGCAGCACTCATGTTTGTAGTGATGTTTAACGTCTTTAGCTTTGCACTTGTATATTATTCTTACGGCCTAACTAGGGATACCGGTTTTCTGATTGAAGTTCCAACTTCTGACAGCAAGATTTCTGGCATTCTGGTTTTGGAAAATGGTCAAAATAAATCATTTGAAATAAATTCGAGCATAGAATTTGTAGACCGACGTCTGTCTATTGAAGAATTGAAAGCCGACGATGGAAAGTCAGAGCCCAAACTGGCAATGTTTCAAAAGAGTTCGGAAATGGTTGCCAATCCATATACCTATTTGGGCTTCTCATTTTCGAACATTGTGCCAGGTGGCGATGCATTTAATGTAGAAGTTTGTCCAAGTGCGTCATGGATAGTAGCGATTCAGAACATGTTTGGATTGATGCTAACAATTCTATTCGCATTGTATAGCACGAGATTGTCCAAAATCTTCAGCTAAAGAAATGTAGCGCTCTCCCCATAACGGTATCCAGATGAGGCGGTTGTTCGCTCGACATAAACCAGATGTCCTCCATGTAAATCTCGCCGATTGTCGAATGGACAGTATTGACCAATTGTTTGGCACCGTAGCTCCCGATTGCTTCATTTCCATATGCGGGTATTGAAGAAATGCCAAAAACTGAAAGTTCGATAATTTCCTTGGGAGCAAGCACAGCATCACCATTGTCCTTCCACAATTTCACCCCTTTCAACTCTTTGCCGGAAACGACGCCATCACTGTTTTTATCAAGAGACTTTAGCTTTTGAAAACCATCGGCAAAATTTTCACCAGTATCTGTATCACCCGTACTTTGCCCAAACAAATTCGCACCAGTGATTTTCTCAGGTACACCACTTCTAAAATCGACTAGAAAAGCGTCAGTGTTTGGTGCCACCCAGTCGATGTCTAAAGGCTGATTGTTTCCGAAAATATCAAAACTTACATATTTACCTATCGAGAAAACCGTATAGAGCTTCTCTCGAGCAGTATTGTGCCCCGTGATATCAATCCGGCCGTTTCCACTTAAGTCTAAAACGAGAGGGCATGCTTGTGCCTCGATCTGCTTTACAGTTCCGAGGAACAGAACGACGGACATTAGTGGCAACGCCAAAGCAACTAAACTTGATTTAGCCAATTTCGAAATGTTGTCTCGAGTGACCATGCTTACCTCGTAAATGAGTGCGAGTTTGAGGTCTCGCAACCCGCAGATTGTATGTAGATTTTTAGTCAAATTTCAAGTCCGCAAACGGGTTATTTGGCCACAACTTTCTACCTTCGAACTACTTTTCTCAATTCGCTGCACCTGACGCCTGTGCCGAATTAAAGTGAACCTTAGAAAATCGCATCTTGCCTTTTGTAGATTTTATCTACGAAAAAAAACCGTGACAGTGCATTCAGCTCGAAAGCGCAACTTTCAATTTCGCATATTTCACCAAATCAAATGCAAGCGTTGGCGTTTCCACTGGCAAACGCACAAAGCCATGATGCAGATAAAACATTTCCGCCCGTGTCGAAATGGCGTGAACAATCACAAGTCTTGTGGCGATTTCGGATGAGGCGCGCAGACTGCGTTTGATCGCATCCGCCAAGAGGCCACGGGCGATGCCCTTGCCTTGCCATTTTTCATCGACGGCCAAGCGACCCAGGATAACCGCCGGAATATTATTGGGCATATTGCGACGCATTGATCCCGGAACATCCAGCGCCAACACCTGCCCCATGCTGAGTGAATAAAATCCGACAACGACATCTGACCCAACGGGACAGACGACATAGGTTCGGCTTGCGCCCAATTCCAGATTGCTCGACGCCCGTTGGCGCAGCCAACCGTCAAGCGCCGCTTCGTCGGATTGAAATCGGCTAAGGTCGTGGGTGGCTTTCAGTACAATCGGCGAAGAAATCTCCGACGCTGAATCAGACATCTTGCCACAAGGTTTTCGCGGTCAGCAGGCGTTGAATGCCCGCTGTTTCATCAGCAGACGCTTCACCATCCATCCACGCCAGGATTTTCTGGAACTGCTTGGCATTGGCAAAAACAGTCGTCTGATCGAGAAGCACATTCTTTGCCTCTTTCAGCGCAGACGCCATCATGAATTGTGAGCGGTTGGACCCCACCAATTCCGCCGCCTGATCAATCAAATTCTTGTCTTCGGCACGGGCGCGAAGGTGAATGTTGATGTCGGCGGTGGAGCTCAATTGTACCATGAAGAGAGGATAGATGAGTGTGATGACATTGTCAACACAGCTAAAAGAAAACAAACCGACGCTTCCTTTCATGAATTCACATCCTTGGCCACAGCGATCATTTGAACAATTCAGAATGTGTTCCCACCCGCACGAAGTTCACCTTTGCATCGTCCAACTGGTAGACCAAAAGGAAATCGCC
>CAXTLE010000381.1:0-3064 GCA_964244855.1 uncultured Aestuariivirga sp.
GTATTTCGAGTTGCCATACTATTGTTTCGCACTTCTCACCATGGCGGTTACCCGCCTGCCCAACCTCGCCCGTCCGACTGTGCCTCCACCGGACAAATCCGGCTGAGGGGCCACCACAGTCCTGGAGCCTCAATCCATCATAGTAAACCAATGGAGTCCCAACTTGAACCGTCTTGGCCTTGCAAGCTGTGGGTAAATGAAAGTTTGGTTAAAATTATGGATCAGATTGAATCGACTCAGTAAATTCAAACTTTTCCATATTTTTTCAGGTCATTGCAGGCTTTTTCAGGCAGTTTGTCCGTTGGGACGCTGAGGAAATGCTGATGGTAAAATCACAAAAGTTGCGGGATGAGACGCGTGACTCATCCAAAAGTTGCATTGCGCTTGACGTTGCCCACCTGAATCAGACGACCTTTGGTGACCTTGCCTTGCGGACTGAAATTTTAGGGTTGTTTCGCGCGCAAGTAAAAGCTGTCCGCACGCAATTGCTGTTGCCCGTTGATCAGAAAGCGTGGGTTTACCTGACCCATACGTTGAAAGGTGCTGCCGCAGCAGTGGGTGCCAAACAACTTGCAGCCTTGGCCGATAGCTGGGGTTCCCATGCTCCCCCCAAAACCCAAACCACACGACTTTCCTGCGAAGCTCAACTCTCACTTGCCATGGCGCGTTTCAATCGCATCGCCGACCAACTGAACGCCTGACGGTTGCCTTGCAGCAGCGCTTCTCCTATGAGGGCGCCGACAATTACAATCGGATATAATCGCATGGCAAAGATCATCTTCATTCAACACAACGGCACGGAAATCGAAACCAAGGGCATCACCGGCATGACGGTGATGGAAACTGCGGTGAAGAACAACATTCCGGGCATTGATGCTGATTGTGGCGGTGCCTGCGCCTGCGCCACTTGCCATGTTTATATCGAACCTGAATGGGCTGACAAACTGGGTAACAAGAATCCGATGGAAGCCGATATGCTCGACTTCGCCTTTGACGTCCGCGAAAACAGTCGCCTGTCCTGCCAGATCAAGGTGAGTGACGCGCTGGATGGATTGCGTGTGAAGGTGCCGGAAAAGCAGTTTTAAAGCAGATCACTTCACCCTGTCCCTCGCCTTCGCTACCTCGGCCCGGCGGTCGGGCCTTCCCAGTAGTTTGCGAGATACATCACGCCTTTCATGCACAGCGGCGATGGCGAGGCCCATGGCTACTCCGGTTTCCACCAATATGGCTTCGGCCAACTGCAGACTGGCTTCGACAGTTTCTGGTACGGCTTCTGTCACGCCCGCATCATAAAGTTTTTGCGCGTGGCGTTCGTCGCGGGCGCGGGCGATGATTTTGAGGTCGGGGTGGTCCGGCCTCACCACACGCACGATCTGTTCGACCCGCGAGGGAGCATCCATGGTGATGGCCAGTGCCTTTGCGTCGTTCAAGCCACAGGTTTCGAGGAAGGCCGGATTGGTGGCATCGCCATAGTAGACCTTGTATCCGGCTGAGCGGCCGCGGGTGACGTTGTTCACGTCAGAATCCAGCGCGAGATAGGGAATACCCTGCTCGGTCAACATGTCCGCCACCAATGTGCCGACACGGCCAAAGCCTGCGATGATGACATGGGCAGTTTGTTGCTCTGGCGGAGGCTCCATTTGAGAGCCGTGGACCGGACGTTTTTTGTCCAAGACCTGGCGCAGGGATTTTGCCATGCGCGACAACAACGGAATCAGCATCATGGTCAGTGAGACCAGCAACAGGGTGGATGCGGTTTCGTTGTTCCTGAACAATCCGATAGTTTTTGCTGCGGCCAGCAATACAAAAGCAAATTCACCTCCCGGCCCCAACAACATTGAGGCTTCCAGCATGGGGCGATTTGGAAGGTTGAAAATTTTTCCACACAACATCAAGACCAGAAATTTCAGGACGATCAATGCTATCGCCAAGGCGACAATTTTGAACGGTGATTGCACGAGCAAGCCTAAATCAAGATTGAGGCCCACCAGCAAAAAGAAAAAACCGAGCAATAATCCCTTGAAGGGTTCAATGATGGTTTCGATGGCGCGGCGATAGACGGTTTCAGCCAAGACCAGCCCCGCTATAAAAGCACCGATGGCCATCGATAATCCGGCCAGTGTTGCAGCAGCTCCCGTGCCGACCGCGATGAACAGGACAACCGCCAGAAAAAGGTCAGGGCTTTTGGCGGATGCGACCAACCGCAACAATGGCGTCAAAGCGTAACGACCGACGACGACGATCAACACTGCCGCAACGATGGCCTGTCCTACCGCCCAAGCCAATGCCAAACCAAGGTTAGTATCTTCAGGTGCTGACAATGCCGTTACAATCAACAGCATCGGGATGACCGCTACGTCCTGCATCAACAATACCGCAAAGCTGATGCGGCCTGCTTGCGATCCCAGACGTTTTTCTTCTGAGAACAATTGAATGACAATAGCGGTGGAAGACAGCGCCAAGGCCATGCCGATAACCGCGGCTTGTTTTGGGGCAAAGCCCAAAAGGTCTGCGCCAATCGCCAACACGATGGTTGAGAGCACCACCTGCAATCCGCCCAGGCCAAACACCAGTTTCCGCATGGTTTTCAGGCGTTCGAATGACAGTTCAAGTCCGATCAGGAACAGCAGGAAAACCACGCCCAATTCAGCAAGGCCTGCCACAGCTTCAGGATCGGTGATGGTCAGTGCCTCAAAGGCGGGAAGGGTTTCCGTAACGCGGCCTAGCACATGCGGCCCCAGCAACAGGCCAACCACGAGAAAGCCCAGGATGCTGCTCACCCCAATTCGCAGCATCAGCGGCACAATGATGCCAGCCGCACCCAGCACGATCAGGACATCTTTATAATGTGAAAAAGAATCCGTGGTCATGCCGGGATTGTGGACAAGGCGGCGTTGCCTGTACATAGGAAAGTGCTTTAGATATTTGCATGGGATATTCCGCTGCCAATCGTTGACGACATAGCAAAGCGACCCCTGATCTGGGTGCTGAAGGGACTTCGCGCGGGCGACACCGCGCAGGCGATGGAACTCGCATTGCAATTGGGTGGTCGCGTTGAGGGTAA
>CAXTLE010000382.1:0-3045 GCA_964244855.1 uncultured Aestuariivirga sp.
ATATTGGTCTCTGCATCGGGGCGTTTGATGCGCCGCAGTCGATCAAGCCGATTTCGCAGGACAGCATCGAAAGCCGAATGCCGTGGTTTTCAGAGATTGGGCAGATCCATGAGGCCGGGACTTCTGAAGAGATTGATGGTCCGGCGCGGGTGGCGGCTGTGAGCAAGAGCAATCGTCAGCACCCGGATCATGAAACGGCGGCGTGGCCGTTGAAACACGACTGAGCCATGGCACCGCGATCACCACGCCGCATCTTGATGCTGGGAGCTACGGGTACAATTGGCCGTGCCACTGTTCGGGAGCTTGTCTCGCGGGGGCATGAGGTTGTTTGTTTTGGTCGTTCGGAAGTTCAAACCCAAAGTTTTCGAGGGGAGCGGTTTGATGCTGTTGTGTCCTGCATGGCCTCGCGCTCCGGTTTGCCGGGGGATGCCTGGGCGGTTGATTATCAGGCGCATGTGAATGTTCTGGAGGCTGCGCAAAACGCAGGTGTGAAGCAGTTTGTTCTGCTGTCGGCGATTTGTGTGCAGAAACCTGTTTTAGCATTTCAACATGCGAAGCTGGCGTTTGAGGCGAAGTTGATGGCTTCGGGTCTGACCTATTCGATTGTGCGGCCCACGGCTTATTTCAAATCGCTGTCAGGGCAAGTGGCGCGGGTGCAGAAAGGGAAAGCGTTTCTGCTGTTTGGCGACGGGCGGTTGACGGCTTGCAAACCGATCAGTGATCGCGACTTGGCGACCTATCTCGCCAATTGTCTGGATGGTCCGACATTGCAGAATGCGATTTTGCCGATTGGGGGCCCTGGCCCTGCGATGAGTCCTCGTGAACAGGGTGAGCAGTTGTTTGCGTTGCTCGGCCAGAAGCCGAGATTCAAACAGGTTCCCGTGGTGATGATGACGGCGATCATCCGTGTGCTGAGCATTTTGGGACTCAAGGACAAGGCCGAGCTGGCGCGGATCGGGCGATATTATGCAACGGAGTCCATGTTGGTGTGGGATCCGGTCAAAGGTCGTTACGATGCCGATGCCACACCGTCATTTGGCAGTGATACACTGCAACAGTTCCAAGCCAAGCTGATCAGTGGTGAGGAAACTGTCAACCTTGGGGAACATGCGGTTTTTTGATTGTGGCTCCGGCATTCAAGGCTAGAACGCCCGCGAGTGCGATCAAGGCCATACCTGCGAGTGTGGTCAGTTTTGGCACTTCGCCGAAAAACAAATAGCCGAAGACAACGGCCCAGATCATGCCGGTATATTCAAAGGGTGTGACGATGTTGGCCTGGCCCATGCGATAGGCTTGCGACAACAGCGTTGATCCAAACGCCGCGATGACTCCGCAGACCCCCATGAGTGCCATATCTTTGATCGGCGGCACATCCCAACTGCGAACCAGAAAATCGAGACTGGGGTGGCCAGGCGGTTTTAGGCCGAGGCCATAGACGACAACCGCGATCAACAATGCGCCCAAAAGGTAGACTGCATTTTGGTAAAACGTCATCACTGTGGCCGGTACTTCGCCGCCGTGTTTTCGGGCGAGGATCATGGAATAGGCATAAGTGATGGCGCTGACGAGCTAGAGCAGCGCGGCGGGTTCGAACAGGGCGCGGCCCGGTTGCAGGATGACGCCGACACCGATGAGGCCGAGCATGACCGCGCCCCAGGCTTTCGCGCTGACGTGTTCACCTAGCAGAGGTCCGGACATGACGGTGATGATCAGCGGCACCATGAAGTAAAGCGCGATGGCTTCGGCCAACGGCAATGCCGGGAAAGCCATGAAATAGGTGGTGTAGGCACAGAGCAGGATTGCTCCGCGCAGACACAGGATCGGCCAGTGCGGCGTGTCAAGTTGGCGGATGCCGCCAGACATTGCGACCATGACTACAAGAATGGGAAACGAAACAATCGCGCGCAACATGATGGCGAGGGTGACCGCATGATCGCCGCTGATCGCCTTGATCACCGAGTCCTGCAGGGAGAACACCAAGGCACCTGCACAGAGGGCGGCGATACCGAGGAGATTGTTGCGATTGGACATGGGGTTTTCTAGCGGGAGTCGGAATTTTGGAGCAGTGCATAAGCGGCATTCGTACCTGCATATCGACAGCTGGCTTTTGGTGGGTTAGCAGTGTGACATGACATTGCTTGCCCCTCTCCATTCCGTTCTGGCCCGCACCGGGCTTGATGCCGTTGCGCTGGTTCCGGGGGCGAATTTTTTGCGACTGTTTGGGCATGATTTTCACCAGATGGAGCGGCCCTTGATGGTGATAATTCCGAAACTGGGCGTGCCAGTGGCAGTGGTGCCGAATATTGAACTGGGGTCTTTTACGCCATTGGGATTTGACGGGCTGGTGTTCGATTGGCGGGATGAAGCGGGCTATATGGATGCCTTTATGCTGGCGGGGGCAGCCTTGCCGCAACTCGCGGGTGGTTCGCGGATTGGGGTTGAGGGGCAGCGGATGCGGGTTTTTGATTTTCTGGCGTTGCAGAAGGCCCTGCCCGCTTGTGAGATTGTGGATTCACATTCCGAGATTTCTTCGATCCGGTTGATGAAGACTCCGGATGAGATTGCGCGGTTGCGGGAGGCTATCCGGCGATCGGAACTGGCGCTTGAGGCGACAGTTGTTCAAGTGCGAGTGGGCATGACCGAGAAAGAGGTTGAGGCGATATTGCTGGCGGAATTGTTTCGTGCCGGCTGTGATGGCTTGTCGTTCAGTCCGATTGTGGCGGCGGGAGACAATGCTGCGAATTCCCATGCGGCGCCACGCGAAGATTACAAGATCAAAGCTGGTGATGCGCTGCTGATTGACTTTGGGGGGCGCTATCAACATTTCAGTGCGGATATTACGCGGACGTTTTTTGTGGGCCATGTGAGTGATGAAAACCGGGCGTTTTATGACACGGTGCTGGCTGCGAATGCGCGGGGGCTGGCGGTTTCGAAGCCCGGAGTGACCGCGGGATTTGTCGATGATGAGACGTGCAAGGTCTTGGAGCGTTCGCAATTTGCCAGATTTAAAAATCACAAAACCGGACATGGGTTGGGATTGGATAT
>CAXTLE010000383.1:0-3040 GCA_964244855.1 uncultured Aestuariivirga sp.
GAAAGCCCGCAAGCCCCGACACAATCAGCGGTATCCCCTCAGCACCCCCCGTCAGCGGCATGCCGAAGAACTTCAGAACATCGTTCTTCTGCGCATCCATGATGGTTGTATCCGGCCACCACCAGAAGTTATCGGCGTTCGCAGGATCATCGTAATTGACAGGGCTGCCATTCGCATCAAGACCGTTCTCAGTGTCACCGTAAAGCACACCACCATTTGTTGAATTGAAAATCCAGTCACGACCAAGCCCGCCGATGGTGACTGCACCTTCTTTCTTATCATCAGATACAAAAGGGCTACCTATTGCCACGACCCAATCATTGCCGCTTCCACCATCAAGTCTCAGAAACAGGTCTTTTTCAGCCGTTGGACGAACATAGTCCGCACCGTTGATGCGAAGCGGTCCATATGCTTCACCTTTTTTGATGTAGTCTGGTGCATATGACACGAGCACATCACTGCCATCGCCGCCGCGTGCAACACCGTATCCGAAATGAAACAGATAGTTGTCGTGGCTGTTGCCTTCGATTTCTGCGTCATGCAGCCCGACAAGCCAGCTTTTTTCGTCTTTTGATAGAATGGCTGCACTGTCAAAACCAATAACCCGGACTTGAGTGTCAAGTTGTGCAAAGAAGCCCGCCACCATATTCAGGGAAGCCGCCACACCTTGGTAGAGACCGGTCTTCTCAAATGCAGTCATCTTGTCGACGATATATTTCGCTTGATCGACGAAATCCGCGTTTGGATTATCTTTGTTGACAATGAGATAATTTTTGAGCGCTTCTTTCAGGAAATGGTAGCCACCAACGCCCAATGTTACCGCAGTCACTGCAAGATTTGCCGCGCGGCCATAGGGTGTAAATTTGGCCACAAGCCACAAACCACCCGCAATTGTGCCCAGCAGCGAAATCGTTGAAGGCAGGCTGGCGAGGAATTGTGGCGCTTTTTCTGCCAGCCATTCGTCAAACGATCTTGGGTCGTCAATCGTCTCCGCCTTGTATTTTAGAGATAACCCAATCACGCCAAAAATTGCGCTCGTTGCACCAAGTACGATTTTTGCTTTACCCGCAGAGCTGAGTGTTTTTGACTCTTTTGCCGCCTCAAGTTCTGCTGTCTTCGCGTCAACTTCAGCTTGAAGATGAGGGTCCGGCACGCCTTTGTCATAGTCAGCAACAAGTTTTTTCTGTGATTCCAAATTCTCAAGGCGCCGCTTGCCTGCTTCTATGACTTTTTCCGGGGTGTCGGCGGACAAGGCACGATGTGTTTCCAGATCATCAAATGTTACGGGCTTGTTTTCGCCAGCTCCATAGAGTTTTGGATTTTTCAAATCCGCAAGAATGTCAGCTCGAAATTTTTCGAACGCGGGTTTGTCGAGTTGATCATAGAATTTCGTTCGATCATCTGTTGATCGCGAAGCCATGATATGAGCTGCATGTTGCCGTGCGATGATGTCGGCCCTGACCTCATCTGTCCAAAGAACTTCCGGACCATTTGCACCAATAGGATAGCGCATGCGAGCGACATCTGGAATTTCAGCTATCAGTTCCCGGCTGATATCTCGAAGTGCATCGACATTGGAGCCCGGCGCACCTTTTCTTATCTCTAGAATACGATTGAAGAGAGCGTTATTCTCATCAAGCGCGTGGCTGCTGAACTGGCCTTTGACTTCCGGGTCTGCAAGCCGCTGGGCTGCCGTTTTGCTTTCAAACGCCGACGTGCCTGCCTGCGCATCCGCTTCATTGAACGGTGTCGAACGCATATTGAGATTGTATTTTTCACCAATCTTGTCCAGAATTTTTTGATCAAGCGAATGAATTGAAAGATAGTCCGAAAAGGCCGCCATTTTGACACGTGCGTCAACGCGCACCTTGTCGATTTCGGCTGTAATCGCGATGCGTCGTTCAGTTGTAGGTGGATCTATAGTGTCGTTTAGATTGTCGTTAAGCGTTCTGATCTGATCGCGAGAATCTCTTTCCAACACATTCAGATACTGATCTGAGGTTCGAGGATTAACTTTATCGTAAGCCAAAGCGTCATAAGCGTCCTGCTGCTTGCCATTATGAGCGGACACGCCAAGAGCCATGCTGCCAGGCTTGCTTTCTGGGGCCAGAAAGCCGTTGCGCGGGTCATTAACACTGAGAGTCCCATTTGGGTCAATTATGCCGCGCAATGCGCCAAGCGCACGGGACCAAAAATCCTGGCCTAGAATATGGGCTTCCTGCAAACCGTCTGCGTTCCTGTTGCCTGCATAGGGCAAGGGAATTGCAATATGTTCATGGCCATCAACGGTTCCAAGGTTCAGGCCCATTATTGCCACTCCTGATTATTTTTGTCTTTGTGAAACACCAGACCTGTGATGCCTTTTTCTACAAGTGCATCGTGCAATGCATTTGACATCATCCACCCATGCATGATGTGCTTGTCATGCCAGAGGTGATGCTGGCCTATTTGCTCAAGATTGAATACGAGCTCGCCGCCTTTGTCAGGCCGCCACATAATGCCACTAAAAGGGGACGATGTGAGCTCTTTGTCGACGCTTTCCAACAATGTGCAAATGTTCAAATAATACATCTTTTGTGCCAGCTCATTGTTTGATTTATAAAACACATCAACTGGGAAAAACTGGTGCAGACCAGACTCGAAGCGCTCGATGATGTTTTTGATCCGGTCACTGACCAACAGCATATGCATCGGTCCAAGCAGTGCATCCGGTAGCTTCCGGTTCTTTGGGCCGCCCCACAAAAACTTGGTAGGTAAGTTTTCTGATTTTATCGGTCGGCCTAGATTGAGATCACCAGGATCAAATCCGCCAGCTACTGTTCCACGAGAATAGGTTCGGTCCAAATACTCAATTTTGCGAATGTCCCCGTCCATCTCCATCAAGGAATAGGTGACGCCCATACCGTCATCAAAGCCGATGTTCCACACCATCTGATCAGCACCCTACCGCAATTTTCAGATTTAATGGGGCCACAGCGATAATCTGACAAAGCTTTGTTGCTTTCCCGATTGATGAAATATGATGAAAACTCATGCCGTC
>CAXTLE010000384.1:0-3038 GCA_964244855.1 uncultured Aestuariivirga sp.
CTCCGCATATTGACAGCCCGCTCGTCCATCTCGCGTTTCCCCACCACTAAAATCACTGGAACCTTCTTCACAGAGTGCTCGCGGACTTTGTAGTTGATTTTTTCGTTTCTCGTATCGACGACGATGCGGTGGCCTTGGTCGCGGAGGAGTTGGCCCAGTTCTTCGGCGTAGGGGTCAGCTTCGCTTGTGATGGTGGCGACTACGATTTGGGTGGGGGCGAGCCATAGCGGGAAGTGGCCCGCAAAGTTTTCGATGAGGATGCCGAGGAAGCGTTCCATTGAGCCACAGATGGCGCGGTGGATCATGACGGGGACGTGCTTGTTTCCGTCTTCACCGATGTAGAAGGCTCCGAAGCGCTCTGGCAGGTTGAAGTCCACCTGCGTGGTTCCGCATTGCCAGTCGCGGCCGATTGCGTCTCGCAACACGTATTCAAACTTCGGGCCGTAGAAAGCACCTTCGCCTGGGTTGATGGCGGTTTTGATTTTGCCGTCGGAGGCGGCGGCGATTTGTTCGAGCACCTTGCCCATGATGGCTTCGGCGCGGTCCCACGCTTCATCGGAGCCCACGCGCTTTTCGGGTCGGGTTGAGAGTTTCACCACGATTTGTTCGAAACCGAAGTCCTTGTATGTCGAGAGAATGAGATCGTTTATCTTCAGACACTCGGATTCCATCTGCGCTTCGGTGCAGAAAATATGGGCGTCGTCTTGCGTAAAGCCGCGCACGCGCATGAGGCCATGCAATGCACCTGAGGGTTCGTAGCGATGCACTGCGCCGAATTCGGCAAGGCGCATGGGCAGTTCGCGATAACTGCGGAGACCATGCTTGAAGATTTGCACGTGGCCGGGGCAGTTCATCGGCTTGATGGCATAGGTGCGTTCGCCGTCTTCCACGGCTTCGCCAGCGGGGGTGGCGCCAAACATGGCGTCCTTGTACCAGCCCCAGTGGCCAGAGGTTTCCCAGAGGCTCTTGTCGAGCAGCTGTGGCGCGTTCACTTCGTCATAGCCCAAACGGTTCAGGCGGCGGCGCATGTAGGCGACGAGTTGCTGGAACATGGCCCAGCCCTTGGGGTGCCAGAAAACAACGCCTGGACCTTCTTCCTGAAAATGGAACAGATCCATCTCGCGGCCCAGTTTGCGGTGGTCGCGCTTTTCGGCTTCTTCAAGGGCGGTGACATAGTTCTGCAAGTCCTCGGCATTGTGCCAGGCGGTGCCGTAGATGCGGGTGAGCATCTGGTTGTTGGAGTCGCCGCGCCAATAGGCACCGGCAACTTTCATAAGTTTGAAAGCGGTGCCGATCTTGCCCGTGCTATTGAAGTGGGGACCACGGCATAAATCAATCCAGCCGCCTTGATCGTAGAATTTAATGTCCTCATTGCCGGGGATTGTGTCGACCAGTTCGACCTTGAAACTCTCTCCCTTGGCGCGGAAAAACTCCTTGGCTTCCTCGCGTGTTTTCGTCGATTTGGTGAAGGGCTTGTCGCGGGCGATAATCTCCTTCATTTTTTTTTCGATGGGCGCGAAGTCAGCGGTGGTGAATGGTTCGTTGCGAGCGAAGTCGTAATAAAAGCCGTTTTCGATAACAGGGCCAATTGTCACTTGCGTTCCCGGGAACAATTCCTGCACGGCTTCAGCCAATACGTGGGCGGCATCGTGGCGAATGAGTTCGAGGGCGCGCGGGTCATCGCGGGTGATCAGTTCGAGTTTCACGTCACGCGTCAACGGGTCCGAGATGTCCGCCAGTGCGCCATCAATGACGGCTGCCGCGGCTTTTTTCTCGAGGGATTTTGATATCGAGGCGGCGACTTGTGCCGCTGTTGTGCCCGTTTCATATTGGCGGATGTTGCCATCGGGGAATGTAACGTTGATCATTTTTGGTTCTCCTGCCCACTCCCGCATACGTGCGCGGGTAGGCCAAATCATTGTGTAACAGCGTCGAAATCGCATGCCGGTGGGAGCAGGGTCAAGAGTTTCTCAAAAATTGTTCCGCTGGATCATTCCGGTTTTACCCGGTGTTAACCTTAACAGGTCATGTTCTGAACATCGTCTGTTAACTGTATTGGGTAAATTCACATGCACAAACTCTTTCTGCGTCTTGCCTTGATTACCGCGGCCTTTGTGCCTGCTGCCGCAACGCTTGCTGCTGACCTTGATGTTCCACCACCACCTCCGCCGATTGAAGAGTTGCGCACCGCGACCTATGATTGGACAGGTGCCTATGTAGGTGCCTGGGCTGGCGCTACATGTATTGACGGGTTCTTGCATGACAACGCCGCGCAGCCTGCTCCACCTGCTCTGACTGAAAACAGGGATTGGGAAATGGATGGTTGCGGTGGCAAGGGCGGAGTCATGGCCGGATACCTGCACCAGTTCGACAATTTCGTCATCGGTGCAGAAATGGATTGGGGCATGACGGGTCAAGTCGCTCGAAACGATACGCCAAAGGCTGACTTTGCATTCAAAATGAACCATCTGGTGACTGGCCGTGCCCGCGCTGGTTATGCCTTTGACGATACCTTGCTTTACGCGACAGGCGGTTTGGCTTGGGCGCAAGGTGACATCTACGGTGTAAATGGTGCGATTGCTCCTGACCACATTAAGAAAGGCCACATGGGCTGGGTCATCGGCGGTGGTATGGAACATGCTGTAACAGATGCGTTCCGGGTTCGGCTTGAGTACACATATTCGAAGTTCAAGGGCGGCAACTACTCTGAAGCCTGTTGCAATGTTGATGTGAAGAACTTCAGCGACCATGAAATCAAGATCGGCGGCGTCTACGCTTTCTGATCTTTTACCAACACAACAACAAATCGCGGGGGGCTGAGAGGCTCCCCGTTAGTGTTTTGGGGGAACGGGATCGAAACCATCGCCGCCCCATGGATGGCAGCGGCAGATGCGCTTTGCTGCGAGAATTCCACCGTCCACGGGCCCATGAGTTTCAATTGCCTGCCGCGCGTAGTCCGAACATGTCGGCAGGAAGCGGCATTGACGCCCCATGATCGAAGATAGTGTAAGCTGATAGAATCTGATCAGCAGCAGCAA
>CAXTLE010000385.1:0-3026 GCA_964244855.1 uncultured Aestuariivirga sp.
CGCTGCCATACCAGAAATGTTGCATGACGGATAGCACGCGGAAAATCATGCCATGGGCCCGCATGAAACGCTTGCGCGCCAGCTTCAAAGTCCGCGCATCGCCGGTTTTCAAAAACGCCAGCGCCGCATAAGCCGCCAGTTCACCACCCAACATGGCATAATAAATCCCTTCACCAGAAGCAGGGGCCACAATGCCAGCCGCATCCCCAGCCAACAAAACATCGCGGCCATTGTCCCAGCGCTTCAGTGGCTTCAATGGAATGGGCGCTCCCTCTTTGCGAATGGTCTTGCTGCCAGCAAGACCCGCATCTTCACGCAATTTCGCCACTGCGTCACGCAAGGCAAAGCCCTTGTGCGCGCTTCCGGTGCCGATGCTCGCGGTTTTACCATGCGGGAAAACCCATGCATAGAAATCCGGCGAATAGCGTGCATTGTAATAAACATCACAGCGGTCAGCGGCATAAGTATCAGCCGTCTCAGGTCGCTCGACAATTTCATGATAGGCAAACACCAGCTTGGTTTTGTCAGCACCTGGAACATGTTCTTTCCCGAGTTTCGACAAAGCCCCATCAGCACCAATTGCAAGTTTTGCCCGGACCGAGGAAGCACCACCATCTTTTTCATCAAAGTGAATCCGCAACACGCCATCATCATCACGTGTCGAATGCGTGTATGTCCCAGTCTTCCGCGTCGCTCCGGCTTCGGCTGCACGAACCCTCAAAAACTCATCAAAATTCTCACGGTCCACCATGCCCACATAACTGCCATCAACCGGCATATGCGCAAGCCGCCCCGTGGGCGACACGATCCGCGCCGCATCAATCCGCGCCACGATCAAGTGACCGGGAATGTCATAGTCCCGGATCAACCGCGGCGGCACAGCACCACCACAAGGCTTGATCCGCCCTGCCCGATCCAGCAACATGACCTTTGCTCCGGCACGCGCTGCGAGATGTGCAGCTGTAGCACCAGACGGACCACCGCCAACAACTACCACATCAAAATTCTCGTCCATCATCATCCTCCCAGATCATGTTGTGCAGCAAGCACCAGTGGATTTTCAGAAGTGTTTTTGGAACCCAATCGAAGCGCCATCACCGCCGCCACAATGAACAGCGCAGCCTCAATGCCAAACACCGCGCCATAAGACAGCGCGTTCGAATTGGTTACCATCTTGATCACATCCGTCAGCGCCGTTCCAACAAAACCGCCCGCCCCAAAAGCAATCGCCTGTGACGCCCCAAACAATCCCATGCGTACACCTTCACGCGATGCTGCTCCCGCAGCAAAACTGAACATCGAGCCAATCGCCGCCACTGCATACATGCCGTTTGAAAAACCCAATGCGAACACAGTTGATTTCAACGGCCAGGCCGGGCCAACCGCAGCTGCTCCCACGAGAGCACTCAACGAAAGTGCTGAAGCCAAACACCCGATCACGATCCAGTTGCGCAAAACCATTTTACCGCTCTTGGCAAACAAGGTGGCCGCAATACCAACGAGGATCATGCCCGAAAGCACACCACTGTTTTGCACACTGGTAAGGCCCGTGGATTGCCCAGGCGTGTATCCAAAAACAAATCCGGCAAAGGGCTCAAGGATCAAATCCTGCGCACTATAGGCCAGCATTGAAATAAAAATGAAAAGCGCAAAACGCCGCGCATCAGCATCCTGCCAAACCTCGAAAAGTGCCTGCATGAAAGGAGCTGCATCACGATTTTTTTCAGTCCGAAATTTTCGGCCCCCCCGTTCAATGCCAAGCACAGCAACAACCGCCAGCACAAAGGCCAAAGTCGTAACGCAACCCGCCACCACCACCAGCCGCTGCACCGAAAATGGATCGAGAAATTTTCCCGCCAGTGCCGTTGTCACAATAAATCCGGCTATCATCATGATCCACACAACAGTCGCCGCCGCAGCCCGACGTGCCGGAGCAACAGCCTCCGCCAGTAACACCAGCAAAGATGTTCCCGCCGCACCAACACCGATCCCGATCAACGTGAAAGCGGCAATCGCCAACAGCACGCCCGCAACAACATTGGAAGCTGAAAGCGCAGTAGCCACCGCAGCCAGAAAACCACCCATCGACAAAACCGCCATACCGCCAATGATCCAGCGCGTTCGTGTGCCGCCTGAATCTGATCCATGCCCCCAACGCGGTCGCAACACCTGCAACGCATAGTGCCACGCCACCAGCACACCCGGCAAAATTGCGAGCAAATGCAATTCCACAATCATCACACGGTTGATCGTCGACGTCGTCAACACCACAACAGCACCCAATGCCGTTTGCACCAAACCAAGCCTTACAATGCTGAACCAGCCCAGGCCATTCATGTCATCGACCTCACGGCAAAAGCCGCAACCAACATGCCCAAAACATAAAGCGTCACACCCGTACCGTTATACCACGGCGCATAAGCCTTGGGGTCGCGCAATAACCTCCGCATACAGATGATTTGCAACAGTAGCGACAGCGCAATGATCGCGGCGTGAATCGGCTTGCCCCACGATAGCAATAATCCCACCACAACAACCTGCGACAAGGCCATCACCCAGCAACAGAACCGCGCAGCCGTCGCTTCACCTAACTGCACAGGCAAGGAACGCACACCCATAATGCGATCACCCTCAACAGCCTTGAAGTCATTCAGCGTCATGATGCCATGCGCACCAACGCTATAGAGCAAAGCCAGCCATAAAATTTCCGGGCGCGGCAAGGCCACAGCCATGGCCGCAGCAGCGGTGAACCACGGCAGCCCCTCATAACAAAGCCCAACCGCCGCATTACCCCACCAGCCATTTTCCTTCAGCCGAAATGGCGGCGCAGAATAAGCCCAGGCAACAGCAAGACCAAACACCGTGGCACCCAAAACCCAGGTGCCCATGGTTGCCGCAAGCAGCAAAGACAGCCCAGTCCACAGCAGCGCAATATACAATCCCCACTGCCCGGGAATCCGCCCCGACGGTATCGGTCGCTTTGGTTCATTGATGGCGTCGACATGGCGGTCATGCCAGTCATTGGC
>CAXTLE010000386.1:0-3022 GCA_964244855.1 uncultured Aestuariivirga sp.
CATGTGGCATTGAACCATCCTTCAACTTCACAAACTCAAAATCATGATTGTGCCAGCCAAAAATATAACCTTCATCGCGATACTGCTGGGCTGCGGCACCGAGCCTGGCTCCAAATTTCTTCCAACCCGCCCCCGTCTTGGGTCGTTGCTCAGGCAAGATGTAAGGGCAATACAGGGCGCGCATGCCAAGCGCCTTGGCAATTTTCAAAACCCGCTTCTTCTCCTTCTCGAACATCTCAAGCGGAAAGAAGTGTCCCGAAGGCATGGTCAGACCATGTTTGTCGAGAAGCTCACGGAATTTTTCCGGCTCATCATAAAATGCACCGGGCGTTCCATAAGCCCCGCCAAAGCCTTCCACTTCCTTGTAGCCCGCCTTGCCCAGCATTTCGATAATGCCGTTCCATGGCTGGAAATTTCGCGCAGAGAAAAGTTGAAATGACAGACGCTGTGGCATGAGTGGCCTCCTCAATGAGATGATGAATAAAGATCGCGGATCAGCAACGTGTCTTTGGCGCGCGCAAGATCAGCAGGGTTGTCAGGTGCAAAAATAATCGCACGGCTTTCACCGGGCAGAAGGTCAAATACATTGCAGGAGAAATGCCCCGCCACATCGCACTCACAAGTGACATGAAGTGCAAGCTGTTTGGCCAAGAGTGTGAAATTCAAAACGCCGCCGCCCGAACCAAACTCCAACGCAATATCAGGCTTTGGCAAGGTCAGGAACTTGTAGGGCTGGAATGTGAAGTGACGGCGAATGCCATCAAAACTCCAGAACAACAAAGCACCGATGGGAAGGTCAGCCCGCGCCAAAACACCAATCTCAATGGCGTGATCAGTAGGCACCAGGGCTTTCAATGGTGGCAAATGAACCACATCACCCTCTTCAGTCACATAAAGCCGCTGAACTTCAAGCGCCACGCTTTCAGGCCGGTCATTGATGGCCATGAAACTCACCTGCCTATTGGCCTTGTCCGGAATCGCCACCACAGATACAGGCGCATAAAAGTCCCGCGCCATATAATGCAGCGCCTTCCACGACCCGCCATGATCAAGCCCCGACCATGACGCCACGGGCCAGGTATCATTCAACTGCCAATACAGCGTGCCCATGCAATGGGGCTTCAGCGACCGCCAATAGTCCACCGCCGTCTGCATGGCGAGGCCCTGCTGGATCTGGCTCACATAAACAAAATTGCCAAAATCCATGGGGAAACGGAAATTGCGGAACATCGTCTCAGCAATCCGCGCATTGCCACCCTTGTTGCGCTGGTGATGCTCCATCACGGCAGACGAAATGTTGAGATCTTCCGGCGACTCCGAAAATTCCTTGATCAAGCGCAAAGAGGGGAAAGACTGAAACCCAAACTCCGAACAGAAGCGTGGGCGCACATCCCGATAATGCTCAAAGTCTTTACCCTCATGCCAAACCGACCAGAAATGCATGTCGCCCTTCGAGTCGTCGTGCCAGGTATCACCGAAATCAAGAATGCCCGGGGATGGAGAAGACGGCCACCAGATGGCAGATGGGTCAGCGTCTTTCACAGCCTCTTCAAGTGTACGGTTAAGGCGATCATAATTCACAAGATAACGATCGCGATTTTTCCGAGACTCTTCAAACCACGTCAGAGCACCCAACAACTCATTGTCACCACACCAAACGGCGACGCAGGCGTGATGTTGCAGCCGTTGGACTTGATAGGCAGCTTCCTTTTTCACTTCATCCAAAAATTCTGTCGTCGAAGGATAGAGCGAACACGAGAACATGAAGTCCTGCCAGACCAACAACCCCAGTTCGTCACAAATCTCATAGAAGAAATCCTGCTCATAATAGCCACCGCCCCAAACACGGATCGTGTTCATGTTTGCATCTTTGGCGGCCTGCAAAAGCTTACGTGTCAATTCTTGCGTGGCGTTTGAAGGCAGCGCATCAGCCGGAATCCAGTTCGCACCTTTGCAGAAGACCTCCCGACCATTGATCTTGACCGCAAACCGGCTACCGGTTTCATCCTTGTCTGTGATCAGTTCGAGTTTGCGAAGTCCAATCTTCCGTCTTTCAATCTCATCCCCGCATTTTATTTCAAGGTCATAGAGAAATTGTTCGCCTTGACCTGCGGGCCACCACAGCTTCGGCAATTCTATATGGAATAGACCATTCACCGGTTCAAATTCCAATTCGCCGATAACTTCAAACTCCTGCACCCTTCCATCAAAGGAAAAATGGCCTTTGGCAGTTGCTCCCGGCCTTCTGCACTTCAATTTCAAACTGAGCACAAGCTGCACTGCGCCATCGTCAAAGTGATCTTGGGCAACTGATATTTCATGTATGGAGAACGCTTGTGGCTTAGAGAGGCGGACGTCTCCACATAACCCAAACGGCACCACCGCCAAATTCCAGTCCCAACCAAAATGGCACTGAGGTTTCCGCAACATATTGCCATTGGGAATTGGATTGTTGCTCACGCTGTAGGGAATGTAGAACGGTTGCGCCGCCTGTTTTTCATTCGCCGCTTTGGTGTTGGAATGCAGCGTTACTTCAACAACATTCTCCCCAACCTGGAGAGCCTTGGTCACATCCGGCTTATAACGCCTGAAACAATTCTCGGCATGCAACACATGCACACCATTCACACTGACATCGGCAACCGTATCAAGATAGTCGATATCGAGATAATACTCACCAGCCTCAATAGTCTCGATATTAAACCGGGTTGTCGCCACCCACTCCTCATCCGCCACCCAGCGGCAGGCGAGTTCATTCATGCCCTTATAGGGATGCGGTATCTGTCCGGCCGAAATCAGCGCTGAATGCACATCACCGGGAACCGGATAATCCACCTCGATACTGCGCGCATCACAGCGCAACCGCCAGGTGCCTGCGAGGTTGATTGTCGTCATGACGCGCGGAGTGTGTTGAAACACCCCCTCCCCCCTTCGGGGTGCTCCCCCGCCTGCGGCGGGAAAGAAATAGTCCTTTCTCCCTCAGCGAAGTTGGGGGAGTACGGCAAAGCCGGGAGGGGGTGTT
>CAXTLE010000387.1:0-3010 GCA_964244855.1 uncultured Aestuariivirga sp.
CCTGCTTTGGCATGAAGGGCGGGGCTGCGGGCGGTGGCTACGCGCAAATCGTGCCGATGGAAGACATCAACCTGCATTTCACCGGTGACTTCCACGCCATCACGAGCGCCCACAACCTGCTGTCGGCGATGATCGACAATCACATCTACTGGGGCAATGAACTCGGCATCGACACCCGCCGCGTGGTCTGGCGTCGCGTGATGGACATGAATGACCGTGCACTGCGCGAGATCGTCTGCTCCCTCGGCGGCGTGGCCAATGGCTATCCGCGGGAGGCGGGTTTTGACATTACCGTGGCGTCGGAAATCATGGCCATTCTCTGCCTGGCCAATTCGATCGAAGACCTTGAGCGCCGCATTGGCAATATTGTCGTTGCCTACAAGAAGGATAAGTCGCCGGTTCTCGCCAAGGACATCAAGGCCCCCGGTGCCATGGTGGTTCTGTTGAAAGATGCGCTGATGCCGAACCTGGTGCAGACTCTCGAAAACAATCCGGCCTTCGTGCATGGTGGTCCTTTTGCGAATATTGCGCATGGTTGCAACTCGGTGATGGCGACGAAGACCGCGCTGAAATTGACTGATTATGTGGTAACAGAAGCGGGCTTCGGCGCTGACCTGGGCGCTGAAAAATTCTTCGATATAAAGTGTCGCAAGGCAGAGCTTACACCGGCAGCGACAGTTATCGTCGCTACGGTCAGAGCCCTGAAGATGCATGGTGGTGTTGCCAAGGAAAATCTCAAAACCGAAAATGTCGAAGCCCTCAAGAAGGGTCTCGCAAATCTTGGACGTCACATCGAGAACATCAAGAAGTTTGGCGTGCCGATTGCTGTGGCCGTCAACCACTTCATCGCCGATACCGAAGCCGAAATCGACGCCGTCAAAGACTATTGCAAAACCCATGGTGTGGAAGCTTTCAAATGTACGCATTGGGCCCATGGCGGGGCTGGCATTGAAGACTTGGCAAAACACGTGGCCATGCTGGCCGACAAGGACTCTGCACAATTCAAGCCACTTTATGACGATGCCATGCCGCTCTGGGACAAGGTGAAAACCATCGCCCAGGAAATCTACCGCGCCTCCGATATTGCCGCCGACAAGAGCGTGCGGGACCAGTTCAAGGCTTATGAAGCCGCAGGCTATGGCAAATTTCCGATCTGCATGGCGAAAACGCAATACTCCTTCTCGACTGATCCAAACCTCAAGGGTGCGCCGACCAATCATATGGTGCCGATTCGCGAAGTGCGCCTCTCCGCCGGAGCCGAATTCATCGTGGTGGTGTGCGGTGACGTGATGACCATGCCGGGATTGCCCAAGGTGCCAAGTGCTGAAGTGATTGGGCTTGATGCCACGGGGCGGATTGAGGGATTGTTCTGACACTTCCCTCATCCGCCTCGCAAGAGCGAGGCACCCTCTCCCGTAGAGGGAGAGGGTAGTTTAACTCAACCTTTCCCCTCTCCCTTTACGGGAGAGGGACGTCAAAAGAAGGTACTCCATGGCCACACTCATCGACGGAAAAGCCACTGCCGAAGCCTTGCGTGTGCGCATCGCCACAGCTGTTGCCTCACTCAAATCCGACCACAAACTTACGCCGGGATTGGCGGTGGTGCTGGTGGGGGAAGACCCCGCTTCAAAAGTCTACGTTGCCAATAAGGCAAAGCAGACCGTCGAAGTCGGCATGAACTCGTGGGAACACAAACTCCCTCTTGAGACGTCCGAAGCAGATCTTCTGGCGCTGGTGGGAAAACTCAACACTGATCCATCCGTACACGGAATATTGGTGCAGATGCCGCTGCCCAAACACATTGACTCCGCCAAAGTCCTCAACACCATCAACCCCGACAAGGACGTCGACGGTTTCCACGTCGTCAACGTTGGCCGCCTCTCTACCGGCCAGGATGCCCTCGTCGCCTGCACCCCCACTGGCTGCGTCATGCTGGCGAAAGCCACCTTGGGTAAACTTGATGGCCTCAACGCAGTCGTCATCGGCCGCTCCAACATCGTCGGCAAACCCGTGGCGCAACTGCTGCTCGCCGAAAATTGTACCGTCACTATCGCCCATTCGAGGTCGAAAGACTTGCCGTCAATTGTCCGCCAAGCCGACCTCGTCATTGCTGCCGTGGGCCGGCCGGAAATGGTGAAAGGCGACTGGATCAAACCCGGCGCTTGCGTCATTGACGTCGGCATCAATCGCGTCGAACGCGACGGCAAGATGCGGCTGGTTGGGGATTGTGATTTTGCCTCTTGCGAAAAAGTAGCAGGATCAATCACGCCCGTGCCCGGCGGCGTGGGGCCGATGACGATTGCTTGTTTGCTATACAATACTGTTCGGGCAGCCTGTGCAATCAAGAGTGTGAAGACGCCGGAGATGTAAGAAAACGTCTTCCTTGCACCTTCGCCCAATTCGGACTGTGTAGAACAATAGAGGAACGACCGCGCGGTGTCAAGCAGATTGTTCCTGCGATTGTCGTCAATGATTGCGTGGTGGAGTGAAGGGGAATCGAACCCCTGACCTCGTCATTGCGAACGACGCGCTCTACCAACTGAGCTACCACCCCTGGCGTCGAAGTTAGGATGGCGGGAATTGCTGGTCAAGCGGGGCGGGTTGCGCTTGGGCTGGTTAGTCCTTAGATACGGCGCAAACAAGGAACCTGTTTATGCTTTCGATTATATGGCTTGTCGACCAATTGTTCAATCTGGTGTGGTGGCTTATTTTGGCTTCAGTGGTGTTAAGCTGGCTGTTTGCTTTCAACATCGTCAATGTGAATAATCCGACGGTGCGGCAGATTTCTTATGGGTTGTCGCGGGTGACAGAGCCAATGCTGGCGCCGATCCGGCGGATATTGCCGGCGATGGGCGGGCTGGATTTGTCGCCCATCATTCTGTTGCTGGGCCTTGAGTTCCTCCGCCGCTTTGTCATCGAGACAATGCTGAAATTCATGGCCTAGATTTTCCCCCGGCACATCCACGGATGGAAATGCGCCGGAGGGTGGGTGTGAATAAGTTAAGCCGCG
>CAXTLE010000388.1:0-2990 GCA_964244855.1 uncultured Aestuariivirga sp.
TATGAACAATCTCATGCCGCACATAAACAGGAGCGCCATAGAGATCGAGCGCACGCTCAACAATGTCGATAGCACGGACAACACCAGCACAAAAACCACGGGGTGCAGCGAGGAGAATTTTGAGAGGGGGCAGGGACATGCCGCAGAAATGGCGGTGACAGATGAGGAAGTCAAGTTTGCAGTTGAAATCTGTTGGCACAACATTTATGTTGCGTCATGAACAGCAAGCAGGCCAAGCGATATCTTGCGGCGAAAGGGTGTCATTTCGAGTCCGGCAAAGGCAGTCATCTGATTGTCAGGCTTGGCAACAGACGATCAGTATTGCCCATGCATGGCTCAAAAGAAATTGGCATCGGGCTTTGGAAGGCCATTTTGAAGCAGCTTGGAATTGAGGAGTAATTATGCGCTACGCCATTCGTATTCGGAAAGATTCAAACGATACTTTTCTTGTGACCGTACCGGATTTTCCGGATGCTATTACTTTTGGCGAAACTTTGGATGAAGCGAAACTGCAAGCTATTGATGCCATTGAAACGGCAATGATGGCGCGGATGACCGATCGCGAAGTCATTCCAGAGCCAACAGCGACAGGGCGCTATTATGTTGAATTGCGTCCCGCCGTAGCTGCGAAAGTGGCATTGTGGAATGCCATGTTGCTGCAGGGAATGGGCAAGGCTGCACTGGCGCGAAAGTTGAAATGGCACATGCCGCAGGTGGATCGTGCGCTCGACGTTAGACATGAATCGACTTTGAGTTCTTTGGTTGACGCATTGGCCGTGACCGGGAATGCGTTGTCAATTTCGGTGAGCGCGAAACCCAGACAGCGTGGTCTGTCAGCACAGTCCAAGGCCGCATGATGGACCCTCTGGCCATCATCATCCTCGGTGCATCTGGTGCCGTCGGTAGTGAAATTCTAAAAACCCTTTTGACGACGCCTAACGTCGCCCGCATCACAATCCTCACGCGGCGACCACTCGGCGTTCCGCTCAATTCCAAAACCACCCAACACATCGTCGATGTCCTCGATCCCGCGAGCTATTCCGCACACTTGAAAAACCACAACGTCGCCATCTGCACCCTCGGCGTAGGCCAGCCCACGAAAGCCTCGCAGGAAGAATTCACCCGTATCGACAAACAGGCCGTGCTGGATTTTGCCCGGGCTTGCAAGGATGCGGGCGTGCGGCACTTCTCTCTGTTGGGTGCCGTCGCTGCTGATGCAAAGTCGCGCTCGTTTTATCTCCGCAGCAAGGGGGAATTGCGTGCTGCCATTGCGGCCATGGGGTTTGAGCGGTTCAGTGTGTTTCAGCCTGCAATGATTCTGACGCCGCAGAATCGCTATGGATTCAGCCAGGCGGTGATGTTGGCGCTATGGCCGATAGTGTCGCCGTTGATGATGGGCAGCCTCAACAAATTTCGCGGCAATCGAGTCGAGGATTTGGGCCGTGCGATGGCACAAAACACTGTGAGACCGGGCAGCGGAACACAAATTTTCCACTGGGCCGACATTGAAAAACTTGCGGAAAAACCCAACGCCGCTTGACTTCTCCACCCCAAAGCCTAGTTTGCCCACCAGTAACCGCCCGCCGCGGGAGAGACTGGTTTACTCCAGCGCCGAAGGAGCAACCGCCCCGGAAACTCTCAGGCACATGAACCGCGTGGGTGAACTACACTCTGGAGAGCAGAGGCCCTAACAAGCCGCTCACCGAAGGAGAAAGCTGCTGGGTGTCGGAGTGACCCAGTGGTGAAAACTCTCAGGTACCTGACAGAGGGGGCAAGTTCGCAATGCGTTGCGGGCTTGAACCTTGTTGTCAGGAGATTGAATTGAGCGAAACCCTTCACCGCACAGCTTTGTACGACGAGCATGTCCGCTTGGGCGCCAAGCTGGTGCCATTTGCGGGCTATGACATGCCCGTGCAATATCCCACAGGCGTCTTGACCGAACACAACTGGACCCGCGAAAGCGCCGGGCTGTTTGATGTCTCGCACATGGGGCAATGCTCCATCACTGCACCCGACTTTGACACCGCCTGCGTCGCACTCGAAAAAATCGTGCCCGCTGATCTTCGAAGTCTTGCACCGGGCCAGCAGCGCTATTCGCAATTGCTGAATGAAGCAGGCGGCATTCTCGATGACCTGATGATCACGCGCCAAACCTCAGGGTTCTATGTGGTGGTCAACGCCGGACGAAAACTTGGCGACTATGCACATCTCATGTCCAACTTGCCCGATGTTGTCGAACTGAAAATCTGGGATCATCACTCACTCCTCGCACTGCAAGGCCCGAAGGCCGAAGCTGTGCTGTCAGCGCTTGACGCAAAGGCCAAAACCATCGCCTTCATGCATTCTGAGCAGCTGTCGCTGGGAGGTGTCGAAGCCCACGTGTCGCGCTCCGGCTATACGGGCGAAGATGGTTTTGAAATTTCAATACGCTCTGAAGACGCCGTAAAAGTTTGGCAACTCCTGTTAGCCAACGACGCCGTCAAACCAATAGGACTGGGTGCTCGCGATTCACTCCGCCTCGAAGCCGGCCTCTGCCTCTATGGCCACGACATCGACGAGACCACATCGCCACAGGAAGCGGGCCTGATGTGGTCTATCGCCAAACGCCGCCGTGAACATGGCGGCTTCATTGGCGCCAGCCGCCTGCAAAATGAAATCATCACCGGCGTGAAGCGCAAGCGCGTCGGAATACAACCAGACGGCCGCGCCCCCGCCCGGGAAGGCACAGTCATACAAAACCCAGCAGGCCGCGCCATTGGGGTAATAACCTCCGGCAGTTTTGGCCCGACGATCGGCGGACCCGTCGCTATGGGTTACGTCGAGACAGAATATGCTGCTGAGGGAACGCCGCTGTTGTTGCTGGTCCGCGACAAGGCACTGCCCGCGAGCGTGGTGAAACTGCCATTCTTGCCGAATAGATTTAAAAGATGAAACTAAGGACCTCATCAGCCCTTCGGGCAGCTTCTCCAGAGGAGAAGCGACTGGTGGAA
>CAXTLE010000389.1:0-2981 GCA_964244855.1 uncultured Aestuariivirga sp.
GTTTGAGCCGAACGCGAAAGAGTCCGTGAGGCATGAGATTGGGTTCGGGAAGTATCAACGGCTTTACAGCCAGTTGGTGCCATTGAATGCGAACTGATGGCGCAATGGCCCTCATTCTCGACGTCAATCACGCTGTGCAATAACCAAATGCAGAAATGATTTTCCATATCTGCTTGTGCAAGCTGTGTTCAAATAGCGATTATAGTGCTTGACTTTCAAACCCTGTGGTTGTGCAATTTGATCCAGTTTCTGTATGTCGTGCGCCTCGCGTTCGCTGAATTTTCGTGCTGACCGTGCATTCAGGAGTTACAGATGTCGCAAAAAACCGCTGCTGCCCTTACCGACTATGACCGTTTGTCGATCCGTGACCTGATTGTGGCCCGGGATTTTTATCATGTGCTGCTGATGAAACATCCCAATGTGACGGCTACAGCCATCGGTCTCTATCGCATTCGTAAGAAAGACAGTTGGCCCACCGCAAATGGCCCGGGCAAAAACCACTTCAGTTACGCCCGCTCCCTGGCCAACTCTGAGGTGCGTCCTTACTCATGGCCGGCCATTCTGGTGTTTGTCGACAATTGGCAAACGCCGGTGGAGTTGGCGAGAAATCCAGGGGCGCTGGTGCCCAAGACGCTTTACCTGCCAGACGGGCGCGGCGTTCCGGTTTGCATCATCCAAGCACCGAAAGAACAATCGAACCAAACAGCACCACGCGACATCAGTTATCCCCTCAACAATATCGGCGGTGGCTGGCCGGTGATTGCCGACGTGCAAAATCGCAAGTATCTCGCGACCATTGCTTGCCTCGTGACGGACGGGCACAAAACCTACGGTCTCACCAATCACCACGTCACGGGTGAAGACGGCGAAGTGCTGTATTCGAAACTGGGCGGCGATTTGACACGCATTGGCAAGAGTTCCGGCAAATTCCTGACCCGTTTGCCTTTCGAAAAACTCTATGATGGCTGGCCCGGTCGGGACTTGTTCGTCAATCTCGATGTCGGCTTGATAGAGGCCGACGACATCAACCAGTGGACGGCGAAAATTCGCAAAATCGGCGAGATGGGCAAGATGGTTGATCTGTCGTCACACAACATCACCCTGAAACTGCTCGGCAACAAGGTTCGCGGTGTGGGTGCGGCCAGCGGCGACATGAGCGGCGAAATCGCGGCGCTATTTTATCGCTACAAAACCAATGGCGGTTTTGAATATGTGGCTGACGCGCTGATTGGCCCGCGCAGTGAAAACCAGCCCCTGGTCACCCATCCCGGAGATTCAGGTACACTGTGGCTGCTGGAACAACCGCTTGAACCAGCACCCCAAGGTGCGGTCAAAGCCAACGCTCCTGATTCAGCCAAGGTTGAGTATCTTCCGGTCGCCATGCAATGGGGTCGCAACTTGCTGAACTCTGCAGGAAATGCACAGCCGCAGACCTATGTCCTGACCACCTTTCTGTCGCGGGTTTGTGCCGAAATCGGCGTTGACCCCGTGCGCAACTGGAACCTCGATCAAACCGATACGTGGGGTGCGCTGGGCCATTTCTCCATAGCCGCTCATGTGAAGGTGGGGATTTCCGCTCGCAATCCCAAACTCGCAAAGCTGGTGGACCTCAACAGCAAAATCATCAGTCATGACGATGCCGAGATCATCAAGGGCGATTTCACCGGCATGGGCACCAGGGACTTTGTAGCCCTGGCTGACGTTCCGGATTTTTATTGGAAGCCCAAACTTTCGAAACAGGGTTTTGCCAGGCAGATGGAGGGGCCCAATCACTTTGCAGACATGGACCAACCCAACGCTGCGGGAAAGACCCTCCTCGATCTCTGTCGCACGCCAGCCTTCATCGATCCCGACAAGTGGAACGACTTTTATGAAGGGCTTCGCGATCTCAAATCTGGCGAAAAGATCGAAACCAAGCACCGTGGCTTGTTGCCCTTCAGGGTTTGGCAGATCTTCGACGACATGGTTGAAAGTGCCAAGAAGGGCAAGATGGAACGTTTCGTCTGTGCGGCAGGTGTGCTCACCCACTACCTTGGAGATGCTTGCCAGCCATTGCACATATCCTACCTGCACAACGGCGATCCGTTGCGCAAGGTCGAACACACCATCACGCGTGGCGTCAACAAGGGGCAGGTTGTTGCAAAGCTGTTCGGCGATGGTGTGCATTCCGCTTACGAAGATGCCATGTTGCAAGATGCCGTTTCGGAGATTCTTGCCAGTCTGAAGAAAACCAGGAAGACGACAAAGGAAGAGATGATCAGCAATGGCTCTGAAGCGGCCCAATTGACCATCAGTTTGATGCGGCGGACGTTCACAGCCATTGCGCCCATTGACATTGTGGAAGCCTTCGCGACGTTCAACGGCAGGCCGAAGGAGCGCGCGGCCCATCTCTGGTCCAAATTCCGCAAGAAAACACTTGGCGTCATGCAGGACGGCACCCACACCTTGGCCGTGCTTTGGGAAAGTGCCTGGGAAGCCGGAAACGGCGAGACGACAATGCCCGCCGCAAAGGCTCTCACCCAGAAAAAGGCGATGGCGATTTGCCAGGACGAAAACTTCCTGCCTTCAAAGTCGATTAATCAAATCGGCGCCATCTTGAGACGGCCCGCTTAGTTTTTGCGGCCTAGTTCCGCCCCTCGTCCAACATTTTGTTCGCCCAACAGGTCGGTTTCGCGTTCTTCCGTGAACACGGTTTCAATGAAACCGGAGCTTTCGCCACCCACGCCCAAGACGCACGATGGGGCGCCGGATAAATTCGTTTCGCCGTCACGGATATTGGATCAATGCGTCCATGGGCACAACCGAAATCGCCAGGGCCGTCTTGAACGTATGGCCTATTTTGCAAGATTGGCATTGGAAAGCCTCGAAGCCTAAGCTGGCCTGGGAGCCAGTGGAGATCAATCACTCCGGCGGAAGGGGAGCCTCTGACAGCTCGTGCCAGTGAATGAAGTATGAGTGAATTCAACCTGTCTTAATTTCAT
>CAXTLE010000390.1:0-2976 GCA_964244855.1 uncultured Aestuariivirga sp.
AATCAGCGTCAACGAGGGCGGGATATAGGGGGGAAAATCTGGAATGGCAAGCGGGTTTCGGGGCATTTCAAAGGTTCAATAAAACCACAGTGCAAATCAGACAGCTTAGAATGTTCAAGGAAACACGGGGCTTGGACAACCAACCCATTCAGGTGCGCCATTTTCATGAATAAGCATGATCATTTCGGTTCCCAAAATGCCAATAGTGCTATCTGCGGCCATCCAAACCTCGGGTGAACCCGTGAGACGCATGAGCTTTTCGACTTGCCATTTTGTGTCTTTGCCTTGAACGAGCTTGTAAAGATAAGCATCTCCAACAGGATATGAAGATTGCCCACCTGCAATCGCATGGAGAACGCCATTCCAATTGAATATGGCCCATACGGGTTCTTGCAGAACAACCTGATCTTTTCCGTTAGGGCCAATGACCACAAGTTTTCCCGACCCCGTTTCGTTGCGCACTCCGGAAAAAAGCTGACCCTGGAAACGCAGTGATGCTTCCAGTTTTTGGGCATTTGCAAACCGCTGAAGGTTCAACAGCATACCAAGTTCATGCTTTCGATTGTAGTCTGACGCATCACTCGCTTTGGTGACCACGTCGGGTCCCGTAATGTAATCCGGCACAAACCGATAGCCGTCCTTCTCAAAGCGAGATTTGCAGATTCTCGAGAGTTCAAAGTCCTGGGCTTCTGAATAGGGCGAATTCATCGAGGTGACAGCTTTATCAGCGAATTCAACTGCTGATTTTTCGCTTTCGGGAAACTGGTTGAGTTTCGGCCCTCTGGGCACCATTGCCTCGATCGCCAGTCTGACGGCGGGATGCCAATAGGTCCGTGTTGTCTCTGCAAGAAGCGCTTTGACTCCTTTATCTTCGCTGTTCTGCAAGGCTGAAACGGCTGTGAATGCCAATCGCCAGTCACTGGGACGCAGGAGTGTGACCAACAGATCAACAGCCTCCGGACTTTTACTTCGCGCCAACAAGAAAGTTGTCTCTCGCCGAACATCCCAATCTGGGTCAACCAGCAAGGTTTTCAGGGCTTCGTCTATTTTGATTCCAGAAACAGGAATTCGTTGCAGTGATCGCAATGCAGAAATGCGGTCACGAGTTGCCTCTCCCACGTTTGCCGCAGTTGCCCAAAAAGTGTCTTTGCCAGAAACGTCACCATATCCCGCCAGAAATCGTGCTGCTTCTTTGCGGAGAATGGGTTTACCAGAATCGAGAATTGTCCTGAGGAATGGAACTGAAATGCCTCTGATGCGATGTATATCGCGTCCATACTCCTGAGGTTCAAACAATTGCAACGCCGCCACCTTGCCCTCGTCGTCTAGTGCGGAGTTGCTGATGGCTTCGATGAATTTATGGGAGATAGAGGCGAAATCCTCGTCTTCGCGATAATTTGAGATTAGCCATTTGAATTGAATTTTGGCAAAAACCGGATCGCAGCTCTCACCCTCACTACATTCTATGTGTTCGGCAACTGTGGCCACAATGCCGTTTGATACCTCCTGCCAATCTCTCAAGTTTGTAAACGTGTGTTCCTCTCTACCTTCCGGAGTTGGATTTTTCCGAACCAGTTGCATAAGTTCACGCACAAAAGTGGGATTTGCTGAGCTGGATGCCATCAGCTCTAGGCCTGGACTCCCTCTTCTCCACGCTGCCAGAATTTCCGCCTTGTCACCCTCTGACAAAGAATCCTGGAATTCATTTAGGACATTCGCAGCTCTTGCCGCCTGTGTCGGCGTGCCTGATTTTAGGAGAACAATCATGGGCGCAATGGCTGATCGTCCAAAACCAGCAACTTCTTGAGCAAGCCCTTGGTCTGTCAATTCTGTTGACCAAAAACACTGCTGGTCGGTTGCTGCACACTCAGGCAATTGTTTGAACAACTCCAAACACTCATCAAGCGCCTTGCATTCAGGTCCCCAAGGATTTTCAGCGTGCAAAGGCGACCGCAAGCCAAACAACGATATGAACAGCGCCATGCCAAAAGTGTAGATACTTGACCTTGTCGAACGTGCAATACCCCCGCATATTGAGATCATGCCTCCTTCTCCCTCGCTTCTTCTATTGTCCAAAGGGATTGCGGACAAACAATGGCAAACATGTTGTAAAGCGGCTTTGTGAATTTCAATTCACCCGCGCAACATCCTCAATCTGCACACTCGGCACACGTTTCGCCCCCCACTCATCCACCACCAGTCGCCCTGCAATGTGCAGCGGCAGCCCCCGTTCCGACAGCAACAACTCCCCCATCTCGGTGCCCATGGCGCGGAAGGCGATGGCTTTGAGTTTTGTGCCGTCGGATGATGCTATGGTGCAGCGGATATGGTCGGCGCCCGCGGCGTCAGCGTAGAGTATGCGGTGGGCGGGGAAGACGAACATCGGGCTGGGGTGGGCCGCGCCATAGGGGCCTGCCTGTTCGAGGAGTTCGATCAGGTCCAGAGTTGCGGCGGTTGCCGTCAATGCGCCGTCGACCAGCAGCGCGTCATCGCGGGCGACTTCGACCGAGGCAGCCAAGGCCTCATCAAAAAACTGACGTAATGCGGCTAAGCCCTCGGTTTTCAACGTTAATCCGGCCGCCATGGCGTGGCCGCCGCCCTTGGTGATGAGGCCCTGCTCCAAGGCCATGCGCACGGCGGACCCCAGATCGACGCCGGAAATGGATCGACCTGAACCCGTGGCAAGGCCCGTGAACTTGTTCATGGCGAGAGCAAAGCTGGGCAGGCGGTAGGCTTCCTTCAAGCGCGCTGCTGCCAAGCCCACCACGCCGGGGTGCCAACCTTCAGATGCTGCCACGATGACGGAAGGTTTACGCTGCTTGCCCATGGCGGCTTCGGCTTGCGCCTTGGCATCCTCCACCACGCGCATTTCGATGGATTGGCGCTTGCGGTTCATGTCGTCCAGCGCGCGGGCGCGGTTGTGGGCTTCGCCCTTGTGGGTTTCCATGAGCAGACCCAGCGCATCATCGGCATGGC
>CAXTLE010000391.1:0-2952 GCA_964244855.1 uncultured Aestuariivirga sp.
AAGCCACCCGTGTGGGCAAAGACTTCTGATTGCTTGTAATCGGGTGCAAAGAATCTGATAATTTCGCCGTGGCGCGTGCCGCAATAGAGATGATCATCACGATCGAGAATGACATCCTCGGGCCCTTCAAGTTCGCCAAGCCCGATATATTCCGTTTGCGAAATCTTGTTGTTGAGGGCGTAAGGTGAGCCGGAGTCAGGTACCGCCGACAGGGTTTCACCCATTCTGTGATAAATCGGCGCAATATAAACATCGTCCAAAACCTTGTGGCGGTTTTTGAGCCAGCGGATATCCAGAACCACAGCACCAGCCAGCATGAGTCCCAACACCATTTGGTTGGTGCCCGTGCCGTAACCCAATCGAATGAGGCCATTGTTCATGACCAGTACAATGATAGCGCCCATGATCGCCTTGGCAATGGAACCGCGTCCGCCACCCAGTGAGTTGCCACCGACAACAGCAGCGGTGATTGCAAGAATTTCAAGATTGAGGCCGGTTCCAGGTCCTGCCCCACTCAAGCGACAGGCGATCAAAAATCCTGCAAGCCCGGCGCAAAGTCCGGAAATCACATAAGATATGAACACAGTTTCGCGCACACGAATTCCGGAATTATGGGCTGAGCGCCTTGAGCCACCCACGGCGAGAATATGCCAACCGGGACGTGATCGGGTGAGTGCGATATGTGCGATGATGGCAATGATCACCGCCACAAGCACTGAGATTGAAACACCGAGCACGCGGCCATCACCGATAAAATCCCAGACATTTGATGTGATTTCTGATTGTTGGACCTGTGATGCGAAATTGATGATGAGAATATCGTAAAGTGCGCGGCCAATGACCAGTGTCACAAGTGTGGTCAGGAAAGCGCGCAAACGCATATAGCCAATGAGATAGCCATTCACAGCGCCAAACGCACCACCAACTGCAAGGGCGGCGAGCAAGCATGCCCACACCGGCCAGTTGAGTGTAAACAGGCATGACACCGAAGCAAAAGCTGCGAGCGCAAAAATCGAACTCACCGAAAGATCAATTCCTCCCGCGAGCATGACCACGGTGAGGCCAGTGACGACGATTGAGAACTCACCAAGCTGTCGCGTTGATTCCACCAGCGAGTTTGGTTTGAAGAATCCCGGAATAGCAGTGCCGAAGCCAACGACGGTCAGCACCATGGCCAAAAACGGAATAGCATTGTCCGCCCAGCGTTTCGACAGGATTTCCCCAATCAAATGATCGGGAATGAAATTGTATCTCCAGCGTTGCAGAGTCTCGGGGGTGTTCATTTGGGGCTGTTCTTTTTTATATCATTTTTTTATTGCGCCCAAACGCCGTCATTCCCATTTACGCGGGAATGACGGCAACGGGGTTGGAAACTTCTATTGCGCGGCCTGCAGCGCCTTCACATCCCAGCATGTATCAGGCTTCACATCAGCTTTCGTGTAAGCTTTTTCCAACGTGTAGATATTCGTCTTTGACGTGCCGGCAGGTTGGCCGGATTGCAGCAGGAACTTGATGATGGCGTTCATATCGTTAGACTGCTTATGCAGTTCGGTTGTCACGACGGCGTGGTATTCACCTGAATTCAGCTTGTCACAATCAGCAGCCTTCTCACCACCACCCGTCGTGATCAACGCAATCTTGCCTTCCTTGCCCGCATCGCGGATGGCAGCTGCTGTTCCCGTTGCATCGCCATCCCAGAAATCGATGATCGCGCAAATGTCTGGGTTTTGTTGCAGCATCGTCGTGGCCACATTACGGGCTGTTGTTGCGTCCCAGTTGGAGTCTGGCTTTGCCACGACTTTGTAGTCCGGATTCTTCGCCAGAACTTTCATGATGCCAGCATACTGATAAAGACTTGAAGCATTGACCTGATCGCCCTGCACCAATCCGATTTCCTTTTTTGGATCGGCGGCGCAGGCTTTCACAGCGGCCTCTGCTTCCAGTTGACCCAAGCGATCCCAATCAGAACCGATAAAGGCATCAGCGGCAAAGTTTGCAGGATTGTCGATGAGAATGACGTAGATGCCTTTTTCCTGGGCCTTCTTGAACAACTTCGCATAGGAGTTGAGATCGGGCGAATGAACAACAAGTACGTTGGGTGCCGGATCAGAGTTGATTAAATCGGTGATGGCTTGTGCGCCAGCTTCCACCGACCAGTTGGGATCGCGGGTTTCGAAGGTGCCGCCCCAGCCTTCTACTTCTCGCTTGAGATAGGCAGCCCAGCCTTGTGCCAAATCAAAACCCATGGCCATGGGAACCAGCGCCACGCGCTTGCCCTTGAGTGCGGCTTCATAGGCAGCAGGGCCGGGATCACCATCTGCCAACACAGGCACAGCCGACGATAGAATGGCGATGGTCGCGACCGAAGCAAAAAGTGATTTCCAGGTTTTCTTCATTGTTGCGTCTCCTTTTTAGATATCACCCTGTTGGGCTGTTTGTTCATCACGCGGGTTGAGAAGGCTGTCGACGACAATTGCGACGAGTAAAATCGTGGCCTTGATCAGGTTTTGATAAATATTTGAAATTTGCAAAATCGTCATGGCATTGAGCATTAGGCCGATCAGCACAGCACCAACGATGACATTGCGCATTCCACCTTTGCCACCGGAGAGACCAATGCCGCCAATAACGACAACCAGAATGATGTCGTAAAGCAAAGTGGAATTGACGATGCGCGTGTTGATGCCGTGCAAGCTTGCGGCAGTGAGCAATCCACCCAGCATCGCAATCAATGCGGAAATGGCATAACGCAACATGGTCATGGGCCGCACGGGAATTCCAATGTTACGCGCCGCCAATGTATTGTCGCCCATATAATAAACATAACGGCCCCATTTTGTATATCGCAAAAACAGGAATGCTCCAATGGCGAGGCCTGCGAAGATGAACACTTCGGCTGGAATATCAAACAACCGCGCACTGCCTATGCTCTCCAGAAGATCACCGTGTGGC
>CAXTLE010000392.1:0-2930 GCA_964244855.1 uncultured Aestuariivirga sp.
CGTGCGGGAGGGTTGAGGAGTAGTGCATCCATTTAGCGCCAAGCCTAACATTCGATAGGACTAACTTTTGATTGAATGTGGCGCAATAGCCGCAGACTTGGTTTGTTGAAAGCTACATCATTGAAAAAATTTAGTTCAACGAAATTCTAAATTCAGACACATAGTCAATTGCAGATCGAATTTCAGTATCTGAGTATTTTGGCTTAAGCGCGTTAACTCGCTTCACGATCTTTTCAGCGTCCCCACGTAATTCTTGTTCAGAGTTTTCAATAAAAACAATTGTAGAATAAAGTTCGAGAGACTTTGCTGGTTTTTTGCCGAATTTTTCCAGCAAAGCTGACAGTTTCGTATGATAGGTAGCAAAATAATCACCAGCCCACTTCTCAGCTGTCTCCGCCTGAGCACCTTCATGAATTTCAAATGCGCCAGACGAGTTATCTTGTGCGCTAGAAATGATCGCTGCTGCCTCAGCAAGCTCCAAATCCGACGAGAGTTCGCGAGAAAATGGTCCATAGATGTAAAAAGAGAAAGTATAGCCAGTCGGGATTCCGGCCAAATCATTCGAGAGATGCATAAGCTTTTGAAAAGCCTTGCGCCCAAGCTTACTCTTGGAACCAACCTCCCTGGAAAAATGGGCTATTAATCCCAATTGTATGCGTTTATCCATGATCAATCCCTCCGCCCGAAGACTTTTTCTACCACTGCCTTGGCTGCGTCCTGATTCGCAATCGGTACGTAAACCCGGCGTTGGTTTACGGGCAGCAAAGACCTTACAACGTTAGAGTGGCTAGAAAGCGGCGTTCCCGTCAATTTAGTGCTATTTGCGTCACGCAATAATACGTCTGATCCAGGTTGGAAATTATACCAACTCTTACTCGATTCAAGTTCAATGGGATCAAACTTGGCTTTGGTTAATTCCGCCATGACCCGGTTGAACTTCTTGTCAGCGCGCTCTTTTCCGCCCAAATCTCCATAGTTTTCCTGTGTCTCGTAGACCAGTCGATGATGCTTCCTATCTCTAATTATCCCGCCATGCGGTCCTCCGCCGCCAGCCTGAATTTCCCCAAGAACACGCCAGTCGTCCCAAGCCAAGAACTCGTTTCGTGACTTGGCAGTGTTGGGACCTGGAAAAACTCCATCGTTCTGTGCAAGTAACTCTTTCATGCAGTGACCGAAATGAAAATCGTAGACCGCACGCGTCTTGTGCATGTAGACCTGTGTAAACATCATGTAGCGAGCGATTACCAAGCCTTCCGCGGCGTGTTTGCCATCATCATTTATTCCGATCCTGTACTCTCCGTTTTCCTCAAAATCTTCACAGATACCCACTGTGTTAATAATGCGCTCCAAATCGTATTGGCCGTAACGAACGCCGCAGTGATGAGCATCTCTCAAAAGATAATCCATTCGATCGGCGTCAAGCGTGCCAGAGACAATATCCTTTAGTAGCGCACCTACACGGTCTGTTGGCGTTCCATAAATCAGCGAAGCGATACCACTTGCATCAAGTCCAAGTTGATTGCTTGTGTTATGAGATTTTATCACTGTTTCGATGTCGTACTTGATGATGTCAGCAGAGTATTGTTCATGGGGTATGCGGCCCTTCTCACCATTAGCCTTTCTCGGAAACAGCTCTTCTGCAGCATGAGAAAAAGGACCATGTCCGACGTCATGCAATAGTGCCGACAATCTTACGAACTGTTTTCTCCTTTCGAAATCGTCGTCATTGACTTTAAATTCATTTCGAAGAATTTCTCTGCTCCGCTCGTCGTTTGCCAATCTGTCAAACAACCGACTTGCCAAATGCATTACGCCTATTGAATGTTCAAATCGCGTGTGCATTGCGCCGGGATAGACATAGTCTGTCAAAGCCAACTGGCGAATTCGCCTTAGCCGCTGAAATGCAGGGGCATTGATCACTTCGCGCTCAAGATCATTGAGCTTGATGAGGCCATGAATTGGATCACGAATTTCGTAGAATTTATCTGCCAAGATGATTTGCCGTTTTCGCCGAACTACTTAGGTGATTAACCTTGTTGGAGGCAATCGACAAGTGTGCAACTATTGATTATGCCCTCCCTGCTGGCAGAATATGAAGTTTTGGGATGGGAACGAACCTTGAGTTCCAAAGCGTTTCCCCTGAAAGGTAAGGTTTGCGCATACGCAAATAGGGAAAATTACTTCCGCAGCGCCCGATTAACCCCACTCACCACCACCTCCAAACTCGCCACCACGATGTTCTTGTCGATGCCCACGCCGAAGATGGTTCCGCCGTCGGGCAGGCGCAGTACCATATCGGCGACTTCACACGCATTCGAGCCGTGCTTCATCACGCCGCGTCCTCGAACCTTAGCACCTTGATTGTCTTTTCGCCCCTGTGCGCCTTGACGATGTCGTAACTGTTTTGCATGCGCATCAGCAAGTCCATCGACACGCCGAAGCCCTTCTCAATGCGCAGCGCCATTTCCGGCGACAGGGCTAGGGGTGTTCCGTGTGCTGACTATCCTGTCGCCTTCTGTTCCTGCTGGCGACCGACCAGCCACATGATGCCGCCGATGACGGCCATGGCGATGCGGATGGCCCAGCCGATTTGTTCGCCCCACATGTCCACCCAGGCGAGCAGGAAGAATTCCATGTTGAGGAAATAGAGCGCGATTGACCCTGCTCCGAAAAAGAAAAGTGTTCCGCCCCATTTGCGCATATTGGCCTCCTCGCTTGTTCGTGGGGGAGGTTAAAAGGCTGGTGTGCGGCGTCAAGCGCAGGCGGTGGTGTTGTGCACAGGTATGGTGGGGCGCGGGACTCGCTGACAGACCCCTCACCTTCCCATCCCTCTCCCCGCAAGAGGCGGGGCGAGGTGAATGAAGAATTAAATACAGACTGGAACAAACTCGATCGGGCATTTCGGCGAAATTATCTTGTATTTGGGGATC
>CAXTLE010000393.1:0-2928 GCA_964244855.1 uncultured Aestuariivirga sp.
CTCTGTGTTCCGGGGCATCAACAGCCTCTGGGCCGGTGGCAAGCAAATCAGCGCCGACAAAGTACCACAGGCCTGGCTCGACATGACAAGTGCCCGCGTGTTGGGTATCCCACTGGTGGTTATTATTTCGGTGGCAATTCTAGCTAGCGCCGCCGCCCTGTTGTCGCGCACTGCCAAAGGACGCGAACTCTTCGCTATCGGCTCAAACCCCGGCGGCGCTGAGCTGATCGGCATTCCAGCCAAGCGCCACATCCTGATGGCTTTCACCATCGCCGGAATTCTTGCTGGCTTTACTGGCGCACTCTGGGCATCGCGCTATGCAACAGTCGATGCACGTGTCGCCACTGGTTACGAATTGTCTGTGATCGCCGCAGCCGTCGTGGGCGGCGTTGCGATCCGCGGCGGTGCTGGCACAGTTTTGGGAATTGCGCTTGGTGCACTTACTCTGCTCGTCATCCGTAACGGCCTGACACTTGTCAGGGTTGATCCATTGTGGCTGCAAGGGGTTTACGGTCTTGTCATTCTGATTGCGATTGGCATCGATACCTTCGTGGCAAGACGCGCAACCGCGCGTCGGGCGCTTGCCAAGGACTCGCATCGGAGGGCCGCATGATGGGACGCCTGCTGCGTAGTGTTGAACCTTGGAACCTGTTGTTGATCGGGCTTGCTGCACTGACAATCGGTTATGGGATCGTGTTTGTGCCTAACTTCGTCTCAGCCTTTAACCTCTCACAACTCGCTGCAGGCGTGGCGGAAAAGGCCCTGCTTGTCTTGCCGATGGTGCTGCTGATTGTGGCCCGTGAAATTGACTTGTCAGTTGCTTCAATCCTCGCGCTTACGAGTGTCGTATTGGGCTTGTTGATTCAAGCGGGCATACCCACACCTCTTGCCTTGTTGTTGACACTGGTGACAGGCGCAGTGCTCGGGGGATTTAACGGCTATCTTGTCGCTGTTCTGGGCCTCCCTTCGCTGGTTGTCACGCTCGGCACCATGGCCATGTATCGGGGCATCGGTTACATCCTTCTCGGCACTGGCTCGATCAACATTTTTCCCGAGAGCTTCACCAACTTCGGCATCGATTCCATTCCCGGCACTGAAATCCCCTGGGTCGTTGTTCCGTTCCTGGTTTTGGCACCGCTCTTTGCGGCGGCACTTCACTACATGCCTGCGGGCAAGCGCATCTACGCCATCGGCGGCAATCCGAAGGCAGCACGCTATTCCGGCATCAGGATTGATCGTGTCCGCTTCTGGCTCTTTGTCATCTCTGGCATGGTCTGCGCTGTTGCCGGAATGGTCTACACAGCAAGGCTCGCCAATGCCCGCGCCAACAACGCAGTCGGCATGGAACTTGACGTCATTACCATCGCCCTTCTCGGGGGCGTGAGTGTGTTCGGCGGCAAAGGCAAACTCAGCGGCGTCATCTGGGCCATCATTCTTCTGGCATCGCTCCGCAATATTCTAGGGCTAAGCCAGATCGGCGGCGACGCACAAGGCACGGTCCTGGGCTTGCTCCTCATTGGCTCGTTGCTCGTCAGTAACTCAACAGGTTTCCTTGTCGGCTGGTTCCGTTCAATCGGACTGGCGAACAGGGCGAGCGGGTGACAAACGAGGGCCCGCACTGCTTCCCTCAGAACTTTGAAAATATAACGGAGGAATGTCTAATGAAACATCTAAAGCTTATGCTGCTATCCGCTGCCCTCGGCAGCGCAATGCTTGTCTCTCCAGTCTTGGCAGAGGAATGTGCCACCGGTCCTGTCACCGTCGGCCTGCTGCCGAAGCTGGACACTGACCCCTATTTCCAAGTCGCCAAGGGCGGTGCAGAAGATGCTGCAAAAGAAATTGGCGGCACGGTCATCCAGGTTGCTCCATCTCAGGCGACTGCCGAGGCACAGATCGAATTCATCAATAATCTCGTATCGCAAAAAGTTGGCGTCATCGCCATTGCCGGCAACGACGCCAATGCCGTGGCACCCGCACTCAAACGCGCTGCCAAGGAAGGCGTTCGTGTCATCTCCTACGATTCGGATGTGGCGGCTGACGCACGTCAGGTCTTGATCAATCAAGTCAAGGGCGACAGCCTTGCTGAAATGATGCTGGTCAGCATGCATGACCTCATTGGCGGTGAGGGCGAATTTGCCATCCTGTCGTCAACACCAACGGCCACCAACCAGAATGCGTGGATCGACTTCATGAAGAACATGCTGGCGAAGGATACCAAGTTCTCGAAAATGAAGTTGGTGCAAATCGCCTATGGTGAAGAAAGTGAGCAAGTGAACCAGCAGCAGGCATTGGCATTGGTGCAAGCCTTCCCAAATCTCAAAGGCATCATCGTACCTGCCGGTATCGGTCTTCCAGCCGCAGCACGCGCCCTTGAAGAAGCAGGCTCCATCGGTAAGGTAAAACTGACCGGTTTGGCACCAGCGACACTGATGAAGAAGTACATCGAGTCAGGTGCCGCACAGGATATATGGTGGAATGTCACCGACCTTGGCTATCTCACCTATTTCGCAGCCCAGGCTGTGGCTCAATGCAAGATCACCGGCAAGGAAGGTGAGAAGTTCATGGCCGGCCGCCTTGGTGAGTACACCATTGGAGTCAATGGTGAAGTCGTGCTTGGACCAGCCAAAATCGTGACCCCAGCAAACGTTAACGAATTCAAGTTCTGAGACGAACACGATGACGCAGTGTTCACGGTTATGTGTCAGCGCTTGGGTATGAAATGTATTGCGTGAACACTTGTTGACGATGTCGGAACCTCCCTTACCGACGTGACTCCGCGGCCTCTTTTGTCAAACGATGAAAGGGGCCGCATCTTTTTGTTTTCGGAAGATGCGCGCTTAGTTTGGACGGCAGCAAATCATCAGGAATACGTTTGCATGACACTTACCCCGGAATCGACATTTGGGCTTCAGCCATCAAGGCGGCGCT
>CAXTLE010000394.1:0-2925 GCA_964244855.1 uncultured Aestuariivirga sp.
CGCCAACGGTTGCTGCTGACGGCACCTCCACGGTGCATCTCGGAGAGATCGTCACATCAACGGCCAAGGCACTGACCACGGCTCAATATGTAAAAGCCATATTGATCGTCTTCGTCATGATGCTGTTCACCACCATGGTCTATGGGCCGATCGCTGCATTCCTCGTGGAAATGTTCCCGTCGAATGTGCGCTATACCTCAATGTCATTGCCCTATCACATCGGTAATGGCTGGTTCGGCGGCATGCTGCCGTTGTTCGCCACAGCCTACGTGGCCTACACGGGCAACGTCTTTGCCGGTCTTTGGTACCCCGTGGTGTTTGCGGCGATTACAGTTGTTGTCGGCGTCCTGTTCCTGAAGGAAACCAAGGACGTCGATATCGCCAAGACGTAAGTCACAATAGCTACAATATGGAAATCCCCGGGGTGCCAAGCCTCGGGGCGAGGAACCCGGCATTGGTCACGGTCGTCAGACCAAAGGCAATTTGCAATGTGGCGGTTGCGGCGGTGAAGCTGGCGACCAGTGCAGCGCCAAGCCATTTTCCAGCGTCATCCAGAGACGGGACATCTTTTTCGGTCCGCCAACAAAACGGCAGTACAGTTACCGTAGTGATGAGGCAGCGCAAGCCATTGGTTGTCAGTGGTCCAATGTATTGCAGAATGGTTTGTTGCACCACATTGCCGGAACCCCACAGCAGGGCGGCAAGCAGCAGAAGGCAACTGGCGTGAAAACGTGACATAGTACACTCCTTGAGCCCCGACGTTCGCTTAATGCTTGTCGACTGCATGGGTCGCCACCCAAACGGATGACAGCCTCATGTGTTTTTAAATGGAAGCTGGTATCCGGAACTGAAAGTCAGGGCTTGGCGCCGGGCTGAACGTGATGAGACACCATCAGCCATTTGCCATCGGCCTGTTTTTCGAAGATGTTGGTGACAACCCAGTTGACGGGCATTTTCTTGCCGTCTGCCATTTCGTTCTCGCCTGTTTCAAGGCCGACTTCCCAAGCCAACGTGCCGCTGACATGCATGGTGCTGCTGGCAAGATGCGTGTCGCGCTTTTTGAACATGGCGTTGGACTTGACGAAGTAGCCTTTGAGCGCAGGCCAGCCAACGATGATGTCCTTGGTGCGTGGGCCAACGAAGGTGATATAGGGCGTTTGCGCAAAGATCTTGGACATGGCTGTGCCATCATCCAGTGTTGCGAGCGAAGAGTAGAAAGCGACGCTGGCGACCTTGGCTTCGCTCATATCGTCAGCGCGGACGGATGGCACTTGTATGACGGTAAAGAGCATCACGAGTGATGTGCAGATTTTAAGAAAATTTTTCATGGCGGTTTCCTTTCGTGGGGCCCAGCGCGCCCGGGCATGGGAAAGTCATGGCGTTTTCGGTTGCGCCAAGTCCTGAAAAAAGGCTGAAACTTTCTGAAATTTATGGTTAGAGATTGGTCGGAGGCAGGGGAATTCTGCAGTGGACAATCAAAACGAAAATGTTTTCTTCGCGGGGTTTGAACTTTCTCCCGCGCGCCGCCAACTGACCGGACCAGCTGGCGAGATTGATCTTCGACCCAAGAGTTTCGATGTGTTGTTGCATCTCATCAACGCAGCTGGTCGCGTTGTGCCCAAGGAAGAATTGCTGGATCAGGTTTGGCCGGATGTGACTGTCAGTGATGAATCACTGGAGCGATGTGTGAGTGATATTCGCGCGGCACTTTCTGACGATGATCGCAAAATCCTGAAAACAATTTCGCGCCGTGGCTATTTGTTTGCGGCAGAGGTGAGCAATGCGCCGCCGAATACTGCCGTGCCTGTACTGCCCGTGACCAAGTCACGGGCGTGGGGCTGGCGCAGCTGGGCCGCCGGATTGGCGTTGTTGGCTGTGATAGGTGCTTTCGGTTTGCAGCGCTGGAACTCGCGCGCGGGCGATGGTCTGCCGCTTGTTGCGGTTTTGCCAGTCACCAATGGTGCAGGGGACCCCAAGCAGGATTATTTCGCCGATGGCTTGACGGAAGACCTGTCACAAGCCCTTTCGCGCTTCAAATCCATTGGCGTTGTGGCGTCGACGTCTGCCGTCAAATTCAAGGGCAGTACGGCACCATCGTCTGAAATCGGCAAAAAACTCGGGGCGCGGTTTCTGCTGACAGGCAACCTGCGGCAAGGATCAGACAAGATTGTCTTGTCGTTGCAACTCGCTGATGCGGCGAGTGGGGCGCAAATCTGGTCTGGCCAATAAAATGGTGAACCAAACGGCTTCATCGGTGCCAACGCTGACCTTGTGGATACCATCGCCAGCTCGCTTGATGCTCATATTACCAAGGCCGAATTGGACCGGGTGGCGCACAAGTCAGCGCAGGATTTGAACAGCTACGATCAGGTGTTGCAGGCCAATGCGCTTCTCCGCAATACGCATGTTGAAAACCGTGGAGAAGCCATTGCCAAGGCGCGGGGCCTGTATGAAACCGCAGCGTCAACCGATGTACGCTATGCTGATGCTGTTGAAGGCATTGCCAATACCTATCTGATGGCGTGGCTGGAACCTTCTCCCAACAGCCCGACGAATGACGAGTTCCAATCGCCGAATGCGTTGAAGTGGGCTGGAGACTATGCGCGCAAGGCCGTTGAGCTGGACGAGACAAGCGCTTCGGCACGGGCGACCTTGGGCTGGATACTGTATTGGCAGAATGGGCCAGCGGAAGGCTTGCCATCTTTTGATCGAGCGCTGGAACTCAACCCGGGTCTTTCGGATTGGCGCTATGGCCTGTTGTTGTCTCACGGTGGCCGTGCCAGAGATGCTGAAAACTATATGAAGCGCATCATGCTGATCGATCCGCTATATCCTCCCCGTTATAAATATCTTCTTGGCAAAGCTTATTAGTCTTCCGTGAAGAACCCCACTTTCAAGTTGGCAGAAGTTTTTGCTTCGTAAAAA
>CAXTLE010000395.1:0-2921 GCA_964244855.1 uncultured Aestuariivirga sp.
CACGTGTTTCAGCCTTGTTGCCGATGAGAATGACATGCTTGTTCAGCTTGCGAATACGCGCGGCAAATTCCTTGTCGGTTGGTGTGACACCAGCGCGGGCATCGATGACAAACAGAATGACGTCAGCCTCAAGGGCAGCCACTTCTGACTGGTCACTCATGCGGGCTTCGAGGGAGCCTTTGCGGGCCTCGTCCAATCCGGCGGTATCGTACAAGGTGAAAGCCAACTCGCCCAAGCGGCCCGCCCCTTCACGGCGGTCACGGGTGACTCCGGGTGTATCGTCAACAATGGCGACCTTTTGGCCGACGAGACGATTGAACAACGTGGACTTCCCCACATTGGGTCGGCCGAGAATAGCGACGACTGCGGTCATTGATTGTTTGAGCCCGCTGCTTCTTGATCGACACCAGATTGGCAATTTACGTCAACTGCCGGGTCGCATGCCGGAACGTCGTTTGCCAAGCCATCGGCTTTGCCGGGCTTCGGATTCCGCTGCTGGTCGGCAGGCAAAATATCTTCGCGCTGGCCCGGCAAAATCGTGTCATTGCGTTGTCCGGTCAATTTCTTGAACGAGCCACACCCCGTCAGCAACGAAGCTGCGACGGCAAGAACGACAATGCTCCGCGTCAGTGTCATTTCTTCACCAATTCAGGTGCGATCAATTGCACCATCACTTGTGCGCGTTGCTTCAGGGCTTGCGGCGCTTCGGGATCAGCGAAAATCGCATTCATGTAACGGTCAGCCATGGTGAAGTCCTTGGTGCGATAAGCCGACAATCCAAAAATTTCACGCGCGGCATGACGCCATGCATTGCCCTCCTTGTCGAACATGCCGAGCTTCGTCAGCAATTGGTCGGGCGTCGATTTATCGACCAGTAGATAACCCTGCCGGATTCGGGCAAGATCAGCCAGAACCGGATCAATCGCCTTGTCTGCGATGATGGCGTCGTAATCCGCAATCGCCTTGTCGATATCACCCTTGGCCGCGATGATGGCAGCCTCACGCAATTTTCCCAACTGCGCAAAACCCGGATGCTTGACGGCCGCCAAAGCGGCTAGCGCGTCATCATATTTGCCTTCATCCGCTTTTTTGACGGCATCGAGATAAACCACCGACGCGATATCAGCCTGCGTGCGCTGGAAATATTTCCAGCCCTCAAACGCGGCAACGCCAAGCACGATCAAAGCAATGACCGCGATCAGTTTGGAACCGTGGCGGTCTGCTAATTTCTTGTATTCATCCTGGCGGACTTCCTCGTCCACTTCGCGGATCAGCGATTCATCAGTCACGTCTTAAAGCCCTCAAACAGTCAGAGCGGGGCGTAAAGCAGGCAGGGGGCCAAATCAAGGCATATCGGCAACGGTAAAGGCGCCGATGAGTCCGGCATCGCTGCGTTCTGCCATTAAACTCTGAATGGCCCAGGTGCCAGGGTTGTCGGCCACCATCAGGACTTTGACCTGGGATTTGGCTGGAATGGTGAGGGCGTCCGTCCATACGGGGGGCAAAGCTGGTCCCTGCGCGCGGGGTTCAGGAATTTTTTCGACCGTCCATACATGCCCATGCACATGCAAAACCTGCTCGAATGCAGTTTTGTTGTCAAACATCAGACGCAGCAATTCACCCCTGTGCGCTTCAAAAATAGGTGGGCTGCCCAGCCCCGAACTGCCGCCGATGGCCCAAGCCAAGCCTTGCTCGAGCATGGCACGCAGATCCAGTTCATCCTTGCCCACTTTGGCTTTCTGCAATCCGCCTTTCACCCCGCCTTCGATCGCAAGGGAGATGTTACGCGGGATTGCAACAAAGCCGATTGGGGAAAGCGGGTTCAATGGGAGTTTCAAATCCAGTGGCAAGGTTTTGCGGCCATAACCCGTTGCATCAAAAAAGGCCACTTCCACCACATCTTCAAACAGGTCAAGTGCCACCACAACTTGGTCCTGTGCTTCCGTAATCAGAACGTCAGCACGTTGCCCCGGTTGAAGTTCAATTGCGGCAAGCCCTAGCGGTCTTGGCCAAATTGGTTGGCCATCCAGCGCGATTACCTGCCCTTCAAGACCCTTGAACCCGATGTTCATGCTCCGCGTATTCGCAACGTTGAGCAAGCGAAGTCTCGCTGGCTTTTCCGGATTTAAGGCAATACGGGGCTTGAATTTTCCATTCACTGTGAACCAGTTGCCAAGCCGCCCCTCGCCCGCCGCACGATCCAGATTGGCAAAGTCTTCTTCAATCTTGCCGTCATCGCCCAGCGACCAATCGTCAAAAATCAGGGGAATGTCTTGAAAAGGCTGCTCTTGCACTTCATCAACAATGAGCATGCCTGTCAAACCCATTTCGCGCTGCTTTGAAGCATTCAGCAAAGGCCCGAACCAGAAGGTGCCCGCATCCGGCGGTGTGAACGTCACCTCAACACCACTGCTGTTTTTCTCAGCCACCTGAACTGTCATCATCTCACTAGGGCCGCGGATGCCGAAAAAGTGCAACCAGATCGGTTCATCCAGTTCATTAAAAATCCGCAGCCGCAGTTCCTCACCCTGTTTCACGCGGATGATGGGCTGGCTGGACGCAGTTTTGAAATACCAATGCGCGGTAGGCGGACTTTCAGGCCCCAGCAGTGCGGTGGTAATCTTCGCCGCCGTCAAATACTGCCCGGCATAGTTTTCCTGCGCAAAACCAAACGAAGGCGAAAGCCCCATCGCCACCGCGAGGCCACCTGCAACTTGCCGTCGATTATAGCGCCGCATTTCCATGGCCGCATGCTCAACGGGATTCGCGGCAATTTGGTGACGTTAAAGCAAGTACAAGTGTCCCCTCACCCGCCCTTCGGACCCTCTCCCGCGAAGAGGCGCGGCAGAGGGCAATAATGATTGTCGCCTTCTCCCGTTTCTTCCAACGGGAGAAGGTGGCCGAAGGCCGGATGAGGGAGT
>CAXTLE010000396.1:0-2910 GCA_964244855.1 uncultured Aestuariivirga sp.
CAATCTTTCAATGATATCAGAGGTTTAAAATGGCTGTTCCACGCAAAAAAATGACACGTAGCCGCATTGGCATGCGCCGCTCGGGCCAGAAAATGCAAACCGTGACCTGGATTGAAGACAAAATGTCAGGCGAACTCCGCCGTCCACACCACGTCGATCTGAAGACCGGCATGTACAAAGGCCGTCAGGTTTTGAGCGCCAAGTCCGACGCTTGAGTTTATTACAGTCTCAATGAGGGCCGTCCATTAGGGCGGCCTTTTTGTTTTGGCAGGTAGACTGGCGCGAGAATTGAAAGACGAGTTTCATGCGTGCCCCAACCCCAGCAACCTTCAGCCATCCCGATTGGACCCGTGCCATTTCGGCACATATCCTCGGCTGGACCATGGTTCAGGTTCCGGCAACGGGACTGCCGCGCCTGTCCGGCTTGTTGCAGAAAAAGCGCTGGCCGATAGCCCATTATGATACGTGGGCGACGCCGTTAACGCCGACGGGCCTGCCCGCAGCAGGATTGCCACCACAAATCGAAGATGCTCTGGCGCTGCTGGAATCAACCGAAAGCCCCATCCTGTTTCGCAATCTCAAAGTGGAACATCCGGTGACGCAAGCCTTGTTGACGGCTGCGACCCATCACAAGACGATCAAGACCTGGGCGCGTGCGGGGCTTAATCTCGCTGGCAGTTACGAAGATTGGTTGATGACCAACTTCGACCAAAAGCGCCGCAAGGAACTAAAGCGCCTGCGCGCACGTCTTGGCGAGCAGGGCAAACTTGAAAGCATTGAGCTAGATCTCAAAGGTGATCTCGAACCCTTTCTGCAAGCTTTTCTGGCGCTTGAAGCCAAGAGCTGGAAGGGCAAACGCGGCACTGCCGTGGCCAATGATGCTCAACTGCAAAAGGGCCTCGCCGCTGGTCTCCACGCCATGCACGGGGCAGGGCGTGTCAAATTCTGGCAGATCAATTTCGACGGCCACCCCATTGCATCGCTGTTCGCACTGGTCGACGACGGTGAGGTAACGCTGGGCAAGATTGCACATGATGACGGCTTCGCCAAATCCTCACCCGGTGTATTGATCATCCTCGACGCCACTGAATCACTCATGGGGCGACCCGAACTGACACTTGCGGATAGCAACGCCATGCCCGGCCACCCGATGATAGACCGCATCTGGCGTGACCGCATTGAATGTATCGACGTGCTGCTGGCTGGGCCATCAACGCCCGCGCCCATGTTCCAATTTCTGAGCCATTACATTGGCACACAATTTGCTGCGAAAGCACAGGCAAAGCGCGTGCTGACGCAATGGTTAGGACGGAAAATATCATGAATGTTATCACCCTCGATCCCACAGTGGCCAAGGCCAAGTTTCTCAAAGAAGCCTTCACGCTGAAGCACCACCTCGTTGGCAATCCATTGTTTACCTTGCCGCGACTTGTTGCGCTGGCGAAAACCATGCCGCGCGATCATATCGAATTCAATTCCGGCAAAGTTGCTGTCGGTGTGAAGCCCGAAGATGTTCCACAAATCGACTTGGCACCGGAAGAGGTGATCAAATCCATTGAAACCGCCAATGCGTGGATGGTGATCAAGCGCGTTGAAAAAGACCCTGATTACAAAGCCGTACTCGAAGCCTTCGTGCAGGAAGCCAATATCGCCGCGGGCCGTTTCGCGAATGATTACAGCGACGTCGAAGGTTATATTTTCGTATCCTCAGCCAAAGCCACAACGCCATTCCATCTCGATGCCGAGGAAAACATCCTGATCCAGTTGCACGGCGACAAATTTGTGCGCACCTTCGACAATGCGGATCGCAAGCTGATCAGTGAAGAATCAATGGAGATTTCACCCTCCAAACACCGCAATCAACATTATGAAGACTGGTACGAAAACCGCGCCACATTGCACCCATTAAAGCCCGGTGATGCCGTACACATGCCCTATATGGTGCCGCATTGGGTGTCGACGGGTGACAGCTATTCGATTTCAATGGCGATGACCTGGAAGACGCCGGAAGTAAAACGCCTCAACAAGATCCGCCTGATGAACGGTACACTCCGCCACATCGGCCTACCGCAAAAGCCACCGGGCGTGTCCCCCATGAGCGACACCGCCAAGGTTTTGGTCCACGATGCCATGCGCATGGTGATTGACCCAATCCGCAAGTCAGAAGGTGCCCGCAAAATGCTCCGTGGATTGATTTACGGCAAGAAGGCGAATTACTATATGAAACAAGAGGCGAAGTAGGGGTCCATTCACCCCTCCAAAAATCAATCCTTGCAATTGCCTGCAATACCGCCCATATCCCAACCATCGATTTGAGGCCATCTGGCTTGTCATCGCGCTCGTAACTTCAAGTGCAATAGACCTCTCCCTTATTTCCAATAGATCGATAGGCCGAACCGGGCACCTTGTCCGGGGCGGAATGCTTTGCACTCGAAAGGATTATGACATGGCAACAGGAACAGTAAAGTGGTTCAACACCCAAAAAGGTTTTGGATTTATTGAGCCAAGCGACGGCACGAAAGACGTGTTCGTACACATCAGCGCGGTAGAAAAAGCTGGCATGCGCTCGCTGAATGAAGGCCAGAAGGTTAACTACGACCTGACCGCTGACAAGCGCACCGGCAAGTCTTCTGCTGACAACCTTCAGGCTGTCTAAGACGGATTTTCGTTTCAAGTCCCGCGAGCCACGGATGTACTGGTGGCGGGCAGAAACGAATGGTGAAGTGCCGGGGAAGTTTTTTCCGGCACGAACTCCCTCTCTCTAAATCTGCTGAGGCAGAAAAAGGATTTCATGCGTATTCTCGTTCGCGACAACAATGTTGAGCAAGCTCTCCGCTTCATGAAGAAGAAGATGCAGCGAGAAGGTCTGTTCCGTGAACTCCGCATGAAGGAAGCCTTCGAAAAGCCGTC
>CAXTLE010000397.1:0-2908 GCA_964244855.1 uncultured Aestuariivirga sp.
TCAATTACTCTACCGGAATAAGTTGGCATGCGTGAATAGAAACTGAACGCTTGTTTACGCTGCGCCATTGTTCAAGCACCAAAGCGAATCCTATTTGCATGGGACGGGGTAGAGTCGTGTGTCGCAATAGGGCGGTATGCCCGGAATGATTTCAGGGGAAATAGCGGTGTCGTTACTGTTTGTGCCTTGGGCTGCAATGATCGCCGCAGGAATCGCAATGACCGGGATGAGCGGTAACAGCTGTTGCGGAGTGATGCCCGGCACACCGTCGTTGCTGCCGAGATAGATCAGACAATTCTTGATCGGCAGATAGAACGTCGGGCTCAACCCGCTCTGGTCGGTGATGTAAGGCAGTTCTTTGTTCAAGGCATTGGCTTTTTCCTCGCCTTTCAGTTCCCGAGCCTTGACACTTTTACCACCGGCTTCGGCTACTCCACAACCGGACTGGGTATTTACAGATTGTCCGTTGCGACCACGCACCCGTACCGCACCTTTGAGCACGGCAATCAGCGTGCGATCTTTGACGGTAAAGTCAAAACCCGTTCCACGAATACCGATCGTGGCGTTGCTGGTATTGATATTATAGGCAGACTTCGGGCTGTTGCCGGTGATGAAGCGGAATGTGCCGCGCAATGCTTTAACGCTGACCTCGGAGGCCGCCGATGCATTGCGCCTGAGATAAGCCTGTAAAAGCAGCCGCGACGAAGGGCCTACGACCAGCTTGGTGCCATCGTCAAGCAGCACTTGGGCATTGCCGTCGCCTACGGTAATAGTGTCACCTTCAAACACGTCTGACCCAGCGGAAAGAGCCCGCGAACCTTCCGGACCAGCAGCTGTTGGCCGACCTTGGACCGCAACAACCGACCCCATAGCGACGCCAGCGCAAGCGGTGCCATGGATACAAAAAGATAATGCAAGAACAGCGGCAGATGCCGCCTGAGTAAGACGCCAGCTCATCGTTTTTTCCCTTGCCCCGGAACTTCTCATAACATACCCGATTTTAAACGTCACCAGCCTGTATTCTTGAAACCACAGCTTTCAGACGTGAACTAACTGTGCCATTATCGCAACATGGCTCGCATTGGTTTTTACCCCGGTTCATTCGACCCCATCACGTTCGGACACCTCGATGTGATTGCGAGGGCAGGGCGGCTTGTTGACAAATTGGTCATCGGTGTGGGCGTCCATGACACCAAAAAATCACTGTTGGACGCCGATCAACGCGTGGCGCTCGTGGAACAATGTACGCATCCCATAGCAGAACACACCGGTCTTAAAATCGAAGTCGTCACCTTCAATGGCCTGACAGTTGACGCGGCCAAAAAAGTCAAGGCTCACGTGATTGTGCGGGGGCTGCGAGATGCTTCTGATTTCGACTATGAAGTGCAAATGGCCCAAATGAACGGCGCCTTGTCGCCGGAACTCGAAACCGTGTTTCTGGCCGCGTCGCCCGCAACCCGCATGATTGCATCGTCACTGGTCAAACAAATCGCCAAAATGGGCGGTGATATATCGCTTTTTCTGCCAAAACAGGCTGAACAGCTGCTTCGAAACGTCTTGAAAATTTAAGATCGTCGAAGTTGCGCCATGTTTGCGGGTAGGCTAGTGGCTTGCCGTTAACTGGAGATTCCCATGAAAAAACTGATTTTAGCCGGACTGTGCCTTGCCGCCTTGTCGGCATCCGCAATGGCTGCTGAAAGCCTGAAGGTCGACACCAGCCTTGGCTGCAGCTTTACGATTAAGTTGCGCGCCGATCTGGCCCCCAAGCACATTGCTCAGATTACGAAGCTAGCTGCTGCCGGTGCTTATGACAATGTCGTGTTTCACCGCGTCATTGGGGGCTTCATGGCCCAAACCGGTGACGTTCAATTTGGCAAAGCGGGTGCCGACTTGTCTGCTGCCGGAACCGGTGGATCAACCGAACCAGATATCGCTGCCGAATTCACAGCGGAGCATTTCGCGCGTGGCACTGTTGGCATGGCCCGCAGCCAAAGCCCTGATTCTGCCAACAGCCAGTTTTTCGTGATGTTCGCTGATGGTGGATTCCTCGACAATCAATATACTGTCTGGGGCAATGTTGATGAAGCGGGCATGACCTGCGTCGATAAAATCAAAAAAGGCGACCCTCAATCGGGTGCTGTTCCACAACCTGACTCAATGACGAAAGTGACTGTGCAATAATGGCTGATCTTGAAAACACCTTGTTCCTTGATATCGCAGATCATGGCGGCAAGGAAAAGGGACGCGTCACCATTGAGCTGCTTGCAAAAGTGGCTCCAGGCCATGTCGGTCGCATCAAGGAACTGGCACGTGAAGGCTTCTATGATGGCGTGGTGTTTCACCGCGTCATCGAAGGCTTCATGGCGCAAGGCGGCGACCCCACGGGAACCGGCATGGGCGGCTCGAAAAAGCCTGACCTGAAGGCCGAATTCTCAGCCGAGTCCCACACACGTGGTGCTTGCTCTATGGCGCGTTCGTCCAATCCGAATTCGGCCAACAGCCAGTTCTTTATCGTGTTTGATGAAGCCAAGTTCCTCGACAAGCAATACACCGTCTGGGGCCGTGTTACCGATGGCATGGACGTGGTTGACAAGATTAAGCGCGGTGAACCCGCAAAGCAGCCAGACAAGATTGCCAAGGCGCAAGTGGCGGCGGATGTGAAGTAGACACTGTTGCCGTAATGTCACAGTTTGGCCAACTTGTGGGCCAACTGTGGCAGTATACGGAATATCCTCATAATTTAGAAAGAGGTGAGGACTAGGGGATTTGCAATGGCTAAACCATCGAGCGACAAAGAAAAATCAGATGAAGGAACTGCTGTAAAAGCGGTTTCCCAAAGGCGCGCCATTCGCCCTGGGTTCGAATATCTTATGGGTCGCCATTCAAACCGCTACCCAACTGACGTCAC
>CAXTLE010000398.1:0-2907 GCA_964244855.1 uncultured Aestuariivirga sp.
CTGCTTTCCCACGCCACGCATTGGGCATTTTATGCTTTGATGATTGCCATCCCGACCATGGGTCTGTTGGCCATTGTGCCCTATGGCGTGGATCGGTTGAATGTCGATCAAGTGACCTTCTTCAAACTCTTTCCAGTGGCTTTTATGCCCAACCTCGGGGCTTGGACCATGGACGGTCATGCGCTGTTGTCGAAAGTTGCCGAAGCACTGGTCATCCTGCATGTGGTTGCAGCACTGAAGCACCAGTTTTGGGATAAGGACGGGCTTATATCGCGCATGCGCCCGATGTGATTGCCCAAATGGCAAAGCATGTATAAGTCTAACTCCAAACAGGAGGACCACATGAGCGATACACCAGGATTCGACACGCTAGCAATACATGCGGGCGCGGCACCCGACTCGGCGACAGGGGCCCGCATCACACCAATCTATCAAACGACAGCATTTGTATTCAACGATGTGCAGCATGCCTCTGATTTGTTCGCACTGCGGGCTTTTGGTAATATCTATACCCGCATCATGAACCCCACACAGTCGGTGCTCGAGGCGAAAGTTGCGGCTCTGGAAGGTGGTACAGCCGCACTTGCTGTAGCTTCCGGTCATGCAGCACAGTTGCTGGTATTCCACACCATGATGCAGCCCGGTGATGAATTTGTGGCAGCGCGCCAGCTGTACGGTGGCTCGATCAACCAATTCAATCATTCGTTCAAGTCATTCGGCTGGAACGTTATTTGGGCTGACTCAGAAGATATCTCGAGTTTCGAAAAGGCCATCACGCCAAAAACCAAGGCCATATTTATTGAATCAGTTTGCAATCCCGGCGGTCGCATCACCGATATTGAAGCGGTTGCTAAAATTGCGGCGAAAGCCGGCATTCCGCTGATCGTGGATAACACCTTGGCTACACCTTACCTGTGCAATCCGTTCAAGCATGGTGCCAATATTGTATTGCATTCATTGACCAAGTTCATGGGTGGTCACGGCAACTCCATGGGTGGCGTAATTGTGGATGGCGGTAACTTTGACTGGTCGGCTTCAGGCAAATATCCTTTACTGTCGGAACCCAACGAAAGCTATCATGGCCTCAAACTGCACGAAACATTTGGTGGCATTGCATTCGCAATCGCCTGCCGCGTGTTGGGCTTGCGCGACCTTGGTCCCGCCATTGCGCCACTTAATTCATTTCTGATTTTGACCGGAATGGAAACACTGGCTCTGCGTATGCGCAAACATTGTGACAATACGCTGGACGTTGCGACATGGTTGTCAAAACATCCGAAAGTGGCTTGGGTGAATTATGCCGGACTGCCGGGCGACAAGCATTATGCGCTGCACCAGAAATACGCACCCAAAGGTGCGGGTGCGGTTTTCACCTTTGGTCTTAGGGGTGGTTACGACGCAGGTGTGAAACTGGTGTCTGATGTAAAACTGTTTTCGCATCTTGCAAATATTGGTGATACGCGCTCCCTCATCATTCACCCTTCATCGACAACGCACAGCCAGTTGACCAAAGAACAGCAGGTAAAGGCGGGTGCCGGGCCAGACGTGGTGCGGTTGTCGGTTGGCATTGAAGACGTCAAAGACATCATCGCTGATTTGGAACAGGGCCTCGGCTGACAACAACATAATGCCTGATGGCGAAAGCCAACAGGATCATAGCAGTGGCCTGATGTGTCAGGGCTGTATGGAGTTTCACCTGTCCCATGACAGTTGAAATGCCCAGCAGCACCTGAGCTAGAACCGCGAGCAGCACGACCCATGACGAGCGCTGACGAAGCAGTAGGGCCTGTGCGGCAGCAATTGCGAAAATCAAATAGGCGAGAATGCGGTGGTTGAATTGCACAGCCAGCGCATTCTCGAACCAATTGCGCCAGACTGGCTGGATTATCGCCAGACCGTCAGGTAGCCATTGGCCGTTCATGGTGGGCCAGTCATAGGCAGCGTGGCCTGCATCAAGTCCTGCGACAAAACCACCAGCGGCAACCTGAGCAAAAAGAATAATGATAAATCCCATTGCGAGATGCCTTCCCCACCAGCGCCGTTTAGCTTCGGCAACATTCAAAGTCAGCGCAGTGTAAACAACGGTCGCAAACAACAGCGTGGCCAAGCTCAAATGTGCGGCTAATCGGTATTGACTGACGTCAACGCGTTCCGACAGGCCCGACGAGACCATGTACCAACCGAGTGCACCCTGCAGTCCACCCATGACAAAAAGCAAGATCAAGCGCGGCCACAACGAACGCGCAATTCGCTTCGTGACTATAAAAAACAGCAGCGGAACAATGAAAGCAAAGCCTATGACGCGCCCGAGAAAACGATGCGCCCATTCCCACCAATAGATGAACTTGAAATCTTCAAGGCTCATGCCCTTGTTCTGAATTTGATATTCAGGAATAAGTTTGTATTTGTCGAAGGCTTCCAGCCAGCTCGCTTCACTGAGAGGTGGAATTGCGCCAAGCAGTGGCCTCCATTCGGTTATTGACAGGCCGGAATCGGTCAGCCTGGTGGCCCCACCAACGATCACCATACAAAAGATCAGAAACGATATCCCCCAGAGCCAAATGGCGACAACCGAAAAATTGCGTTTAGGAACTGCGGACATGACCTTGTTTACGGATGTAGACCCTGTTCGGGCAAGCGCCCTTTGGCCGCACCTGAAACCAGCCAGTTTTACGATATGGGACAATTATGAAAATTCGCGCCCGCAAAGCCATAGGCACATTTATGACCGTGATCTGGATCACAGTCTATTCTCTAGTGATGATGGCTGTCGGGGGCATTCTGGTGATTGGCCGCGGAATGGTGCTGGAATTGCCGTTTTACATCATTGCTGGGCTGGGCTGGGTACCTGTTGAAATGTGGATCATCAAGTTCATGTCCAGACCTGATCCGGAGGAAGTGGCCTAG
>CAXTLE010000399.1:0-2904 GCA_964244855.1 uncultured Aestuariivirga sp.
AGGGTGAGTTTGGGATTTGGGAGAGAACCAGCGCCGACGTCGCAAGTCTGAACTGCGATCAATAGCGGACGGCATGTGACTGTCTTTGGACAGAAGCTAGGGGCCAGGAGCGGACAACCTAGTCAATTCTTGGGTCTACTGCCTTCGTCACTATTGGTGTAAAAAATTCTTTGGGGAAATGTCGCAATCGGACTTTTTCAGGTGTCATTGGGTTAGAGCGCTGATTGGCAAAGCCAAGAGCGTCTCACATGTAAAATTCAAGGAGGACTATTTTGAACAACTCAACTTCTTCACCTGTGGGTCGCGGAGACCAGAAAAACACGCCTATATGGTACTGGATCATAGCTGGCTTGGGCTTGGCCTGGAATATTTTTGGACTCACCGCATTCAAAGAATTTGCGACGGGAACAAAAGAATACTGGCAATCCACTGGTATGACAGCTGAACAAGCCGCGCTTTATTCCAGCCTTCCGACATGGATGACGGTTGTTTTTGCCATCGGCGTGTTTGGGGCTGTCATTGGCTGCGTACTTCTGTTGGCGCGCCATCGCTTGGCTTTGCCAGTTTTGGCGGTCTCTATGGCAGGCTACGCCTTGCTTTATATCGGTGACATTGTCTTGGGTGTCTTTTCTGCGTTGGGTATGCCGCAAGTTGCGGTGCTCACGACCGTTATTGCCGTTGCGGCAGCTTTATTGTGGTTGGCCATTCATGCAAAATCCCGTGCGATACTGCGCTGATTTGCGAGCACTACATGCAATTTAACTCACTTAAAAAAATCAATTCAAGGACAAGATCATGCAATATATGTTGCTTCTCAACGAAACTGAAACTGAGTTCGCCAAACGCGCAGACCCAAAGTTGGCCGCCGAGTATTGGGGTGGTTGGAACGCCTTCATCGGCGCGATGGCGCAAGCTGGGATTATTGTGAAAGGCGACGGTCTTGAAGGCCCGCAGTCCGCCACAACCATCAGGCTTCGCGATGGAAAGCGGCAGATTCAGGATGGACCTTTTGCCGACACCAAAGAGCAATTGGGTGGCTATTTTATCATCGAAGTCCCTGATCTCGATGCAGCCATGGAATGGGCGGTGCGTGCACCGTCTGCAGCCTATGCATCAGTAGAGGTTCGTCCCGTTTTGCCTCCCATGGCACCTCCGGCCGCTTGATGGATAGTGGTGCGCGCCAGGCAGCTGAACGTGTGGCGCGCAACTCCTATGGTAAATTGTTATCGATACTGGCGGCGCGATCACGTGACATTGCTGCAGCTGAAGATGCTTTGGCAGATGCCTTTGCCGCGGCGCTGCATGTGTGGCCCATGCAAGGTGTTCCAACAAATCCCGATGCATGGCTGTTGACCAGCGCGCGCAATACCCTTTTGAATATGCAAAGGCATTCTACAGTTCAAAAAACTGCTGCGGAAGAAATTGAACGGCAGTATCATGCTCGCGTCAGTGAAAATCGGTCATTTTCCGATGAACGCCTCAAGCTTTTGTTTGTGTGCGCTCACCCTTCAATTGATGTGAATGTTCGCACTGCCTTGATGTTGCAAACTGTTCTTGGCATCGACTCTGCGACCATTGCCAATGCTTTTTTGCTTAGTCCTGCCGCAATGGGCCGCCGGTTGGTGCGTGCAAAAGCGAAGATTAGGGACGCGGGGATCAAATTTGAAATTCCAGACTCTGATAAGTTTGAAGGTCGATTGCCTGACGTCCTCGATGCCATCTACGCCGCATTTGGGACGGGTTGGGATCAAATCGCCTCCGAATCTGGCAAATTGACAGGTTTGACCAATGAAGCCATTTATTTGGCGCGATTATTAGTCGAACTGCTGCCAGACCAACCCGAAGCCAAGGGTCTGTTGGCTTTGATGCTATATTGCGAAGCGCGAAGGGCTGCGAGACGTAATCATAACGGACAGTTTGTTCCCCTCAAACAGCAAGATGCCAAGCTCTGGAATCGTGACATGATCATTGAAGCCGAACAATTGCTAGGCCAAGCGGCTGTTTCGCGGACGTTTGGCAGATATCAGTGTGAAGCGGCCATTCAATCCGTACATGTGCAATACCCGATAACAGGGCAAACCAATGTTGCAGCATTGCAGACCTTGTATCAAATGCTCGCTGCATAAAGCCCGACGATAGGCGTATTGGTGGCGCAAGCCACTGTTTTTTTGGAACAGGGCAACCCTGCAACTGCGCTTGAATACCTCGAACACATCAGAAATCCTGCAAAAGAAACCTATCAGCCTTATTGGGTGGCTAAAGCATTTGGACTTTCGGCGGTCGGTGCAAAAGGAAAAGCAAAAACAGCTATGGATCGAGCAATAGGATTAACTGAAGATCCGGCAATCAAAAGTTATCTTGGTTCTAGGCGCTTGGATTAGGCAGAGTCCGCTCGGGTCAAACAGAGACATAACACCGACTTCTCTTTCCGCCCGCTCTTGGGCCAATACCTGATATTCTCTCCTCTCCACCGCAAGCATCGCCGCGCCGCATCCATATCTATAACCTTGCAAGCGGATCGGTTAAGCTGACTTCACCCGGCACCTCTCACCATTCGGAATAAATACATGACTATGACTGCAAAATCTCCCTTTGATACGCAGCAGTTCGGTTGGATTGCGCAGCGTTATGACGCGATTGACGACTATGTGCGGCTCTTCAAATCTGCCAGGCCGAAGATAATGGGGCAGCGGCGTCTTTGCAATTGAACACAGCTTTGACTGGTTTGAAGCCAACGGCTTCTATGCCCGATTTGAATATGTCGCGGGAGATACGGGCGTCAGGCTTGTCACGCTGGAAACGATTGAAGCCTGAGTGCTTCACGCCGCGTTGCGCCGCATCAAATGCTCTTCCCAGCGCAATGCCGAATCCACGATGAAGTCGAGATCGTCGTGTTTCGGCTGC
>CAXTLE010000400.1:0-2887 GCA_964244855.1 uncultured Aestuariivirga sp.
CTTGCAGCGCGATATTGCCCGACAATACTGCAAGGCCACCGTCTTTCGAGAACGGCGTTTCAGCCGAGCGGATGACGCCGCCAACACGATCCACATCAAGATCATCCCAGCGCCTGGATTGCGAGAAGGCCGTCTGCGTCGGCACGCCACCCGGTGCTGCCAGATAAAAATCACGCACGGATTTGGAATTGGTGCGCGTCACGTCCCAATGGTTGATCGCAGCGCCCAGAGTGGATGAATGCACCGTCGGCAAGTCCGCATTCAGCAATCCAGCTTTTTCCAACTGGCCCAGGATCGACATGATGCCCCCTGCCCGGTGCACGTCCTCCATATGCACGTCAGACTTGGCGGGGGCCACCTTGCACAGCACGGGAACCCGGCGCGACAGGCGGTCGATATCGGCCATGGTGAAATCGATGCCGCCTTCATGGGCCGCCGCCAGAATGTGCAGCACCGTGTTGGTGGAGCCGCCCATGGCAATGTCCAAGGTCATGGCATTTTCAAACGCGCCGAAGCTTGCCACATTGCGCGGCAACACCGATGCGTCATCCTGCTCGTAATAACGCCGCGCAATATCAACGATCAAATGCCCAGCTTCGAGGAACAGGCGCTTCCGGTCGGCGTGGGTGGCAAGGGTCGAGCCGTTGCCGGGCAATGATAGCCCCAAGGCTTCCGTCAAACAGTTCATGGAATTCGCTGTAAACATGCCAGAGCATGAGCCGCAGGTGGGGCATGCCGAACGCTCGATCTTGTCCACTTCCTCGTCGGAATATTTATCATCCGCCGCCGCCACCATCGCATCAACCAAATCCAGCGCGCGCGCCTTGCCTGCGGGTGCGATATATTTGCCAGCCTCCATCGGGCCACCCGACACAAACACCGTGGGAATGTTCAGCCGCATCGACGCCATCAACATGCCCGGCGTAATCTTGTCGCAATTCGAAATGCACACCATGGCATCGGCGCAATGGCCATTGACCATATACTCCACCGAGTCCGCGATGATCTCGCGGGACGGCAGCGAATACAACATGCCGTCATGGCCCATGGCAATGCCATCATCGAGCGCAATGGTATTGAACTCCTTGGCAATGCCGCCCGCCGCCTCAATCTCCCGCGCCACCATCTGGCCGAGATCCTTCAAATGCACATGCCCCGGCACAAATTGCGTGAAGGAATTGACGACGGCAATAATCGGCTTGCCAAAATCCCCATCCTTCACACCAGTCGCCCGCCAAAGCGCACGAGCGCCCGCCATGTTGCGGCCATGGGTGGTGGTTCTGCTGCGATACTGGGGCATGGGAAAGTCCTGATGTGATGTTTGACCAGCATTTAACACTTGGGCAGGCCGAAAAGGAAGAGGCGTTCCATGCATGGGGAAGTGCCCCAACGCCTTATCGATAACTGGAGGGTGATGACGCAAGACAACATCCACCGCCGCATGCTGTGGCATTTGATGAAAGTGCAGAAGAGTTGGTGGAATTGATGCGTTTACCTGGGGGCATTGACTGTGAAGCAGGAATGCTTAGTCTTGCATGGCGGGGGTTTGATATGGGGAGATAACCATGATGATCAAACAACTGGCACTGGGCATACTTTGCGCTGGGGTGAGCATAGTTGCTGCCACGCTGTCTGCCAACGCAACCATTGTAAATTTTGACGACCTTGCTGGCAATAATAGCGCGATCAGCCCGGGCTTTGCGCCCTACCAGGGCTTTGTCTGGACAAACTTGAACGTCACCGATGGCACTCTCGGACCCGTGCCCGGGAACACCGGCGTCGGCGTTGTCAGCCCACACAATGTTGCTGCAAACAGCAATGGCTTCGCAGCCACGCTTTTCCGGCCTGGAGCCGACGTCAACACTGATGCAGACCAGTTTGACCTGTTCAGTTTTTATGTGACGGCCTATCAGCAACAGGCTCCGTTTGATCTCTTTGTGTTTGGATTCGACAACCTGGGCATCAAGATTTCTGCACTCATCACGCCAAACAATCTCAGCCCGACCCTCATAATTTTGAATTGGACGGGCGTAGATCAAGTGAACTTCATTCCGGTTCAACCCGGCAATCAGAATAAAGCGGTGAAGGGATTTTTCACTCTGGATGATGTGGACCTGCGCGTGCCGCAAGTGTCGCCCGTGCCACTGCCCGCAGCCATGCCGCTTTTGCTCGGCGGACTTGGAATGCTTCTCGCCTTTGGCAAAGCGAGACGGCGCAAGGGCTAACCACGGGAAAATTGAGCGGCAGCTCCTGCAGGTGCTGCCGTCAACCGCACTTCATCCATGTGGTACAGCGGCACCCTGAAACAAGACAACACCCACCGCCGCATAATGCACCTCTCCTGCATCAGAAGAGATCTGCCCCAACAACTCACCCAGATCGACCATCTGACCAAGAGCCTACATGACCGGATGAATGCGGTGCTTCGTTATTTGCTGGAGATTGAGCCAAATGGCGATGGCGGCGTGCTGCCGCAACCGAAGTAAGGAACATGGGGGGTGGTGGAATGAATGGGGGATTACCGCCAAAGAGGCAGAAAACTCTGTCGTCAACTGATCCAATGTTTGTAAGCGGAGCAAAGAGGAATCGGCCCCGCAGACCGTTTCGGAAAAGATGGACTATTTAAGCTAAAAAAGCCCACGTTAATCAGTCTGTCGGTTTAGCAATCTATTCATCCGCTCTCGCGCCTCATCATGCATTTGCATCGCAAGCCGGATATGGTCCATCCGCATGTCATTTGCTGGTGAGCCAGGGTTATTGACAGCCGTGAAGTAACTGGAAACAACCCATTCTCTCCACTCGACATTCTGAATTGAAGCAGGGCGCAAGTTCTCCTGAATTGCAAAAAAACCATCCAGGTCTTTTTGAATCTGGATTGCAATTGAAA
>CAXTLE010000401.1:0-2884 GCA_964244855.1 uncultured Aestuariivirga sp.
GGCTCCAATCACAGCAAGTACCGCCGGAAGTGCCAGGGAAAATATCAAAGCTGTACTGCCGTGCGCGTTCCACAAGAAGCTGCCGGGGGCCCGCTTATCTGCTTTGCGTTTTTTGCAACGAATGGATTTCACTGTAAAATACCTTTGTGACGTTAAAGTCGTCACTTCATTTTCAAGGTTACAGAAATACCTTGGCTTATTCGTCAAGAGGATGACTTAAATACAGATCACTTTTTAAATTCTGAATTAACCGTTTCCCTAAAGCTGATTTTCAAACGAATGTAATAATTCCGGTGACGAACGCCTTACTTGTTCGAAGTTGGATCAGCATGTTGAAACACCAAGTTGGTATCGGTCACCGTATATCAAAGCTTTTGGCCTTGACCACTTTTTTTGCGGTCTTGGTGGCGGCACTTGTGCAAACCGTCACCCAAGCGAACCGCGAACTTCAGAACATGGAAAAGTCGATGCAGGCTACCGCCTATGCGATGGCTTCAGCTGTCGGAGACGCTGTTGCGGCTGGGGATAAATCAAAAGCCTTGTCGGCACTAACAGCAGTTTCGCGCATCCCTGATATTCTGGTGGCAAATATCCAGTTGCCGGACGGAACGTTACTGGCATCGATTGGACAGACCACCTATTTAACAAATGACGTTGTTACCCGAAATGACGGGACCTATTCCCCGCTGTTTAAAGGTGTGCTGCCGGTGACAGTGGATATCGTCAAAGGTGGTGCCGTGCGCGGGAAGCTGGTGATGCTCAGTGATATTCGGCAATTGCGTTATGACATCTTGTTTTCTGTATTTTCGACGTTTGCAGCGGCAATCGTCGCAGCCTTCGCAGGTGTTTTGGCGTCGCGACCTTTGCAACGCCGAATTGTGAAGCCGTTGACAGAACTTACTCAGACAATCCAGTTACTTCGTCGTTCCCGCAGTTATTCCACCGCGTTGAAAGATGACAACATACCAGACGAAGCCGGTATCCTGATCGAAGCGTTCAACGGACTTATTTCTGATGTTCGGGCACGCGATGACTCCCTGCAAAAACTGGCTTACAATGATCCGCTTACGGGATTGCCAAATCGCGTAAGTTTTCAACGCACCGTTGATGAATGGCTTGCTCTCAAAATGGAGCCGCTTACCGGCGCTGTAGCACTGGTCAATATTCACGGATTTCGAGCGATGAATGACTCATTCAGTCATTCCATCGGTGACGCGCTTTTAATGACCGTAGCTGCCACCATACAATCCGCCATTCGCGAAGGTGTCACATTGGCGCGCTACGGTGGCGACGAATTTGCGCTTCTGTTTCGCAAAGACTGCTCAATGGCCGAAGTCGAAATGGCGATTGCACGGATACAAGCGGCATTTTTCAAACCGGTAAAAATTGGTGAGCTGGAACTTCACGTCAACCTTACAGCTGGCGCTGTATTGCTGGCTGCCCGATCTCACGATGATGCCGAGACTGATATCGTATTACGGCACATGGACTTGGCGCTTGCCGATGCAAAATCTCAAGTTGCCGGTCGGGTTCAGTTTTTTCGACCCGAACTTGCGGCTGTCGTGCAGGAAGACACTGCACTCGGACAAGCTTTGCGACAAGCAGCAAAATCCGGGGATTTTGAATTGCATTATCAGGTTCAATTTGATTTGACGGCTCAGCGGGTGTGCGGGTTCGAAGCTTTGGTACGCTGGACACATCCAATACGCGGGCCAATATCACCGGCCATATTTATACCGTTAGCGGAAAAAATTGGTCTCGTATCTGTCATTGGCGACTGGGTGCTGGCGGAGGGTTGCAAACAAGCTGCAGCATGGCGTCGCCAAGGTCTGTCTGACCGTGTCATCTCGATCAACGTTTCTCCAGCACAAATTCTTGCCGCAGGCTTTGTTGAAAAAGTCCGTAGTGCACTGAATTCGTCTGGATTGCCGCCGGGTTTGTTGTGCCTTGAATTAACTGAAAGCATGTTTGTAGGCGCGAACTATTCAGAAACTGTATTGGTGCTCGAAACACTTGCAAAAGATGGAGTAAGCCTAGCGCTTGACGATTTTGGCACTGGCTATTCATCTTTGAGTTATCTGTCAAAGCTGCCGTTTCACACCATTAAAATTGACAGGGCATTTGTCGCTGGCGCTGATCGCAAGTCGCGAAAGAGCGGCATGTTGAAATCCATTGTCGACATGGTGCATGCACTGGGCATGAATGTGGTGGCTGAAGGTGCAGAAACTGCCGGCGAGGTGGCACTGTTACAGCAGCTCAAAGTCGAAAAAGTACAAGGTTATGCCTTGGCAAAACCAATGCCAAAAGAGGCAGCTCTTAAACGCGCCGCCGAAATTGACCAGCGCTACCGGTCCTTGTCAGCTTAATCCTCGGCAATATCCTCTGCCCACAGCTCAGGCTTCTCTTCGATGAAGCGGGTCATCAGGGCGATGCAATCCACATCATCGGCGATGACGACTTCGACGCCGCGTGAACGCAGGAATTCCTCATTACCGCCGAAGGTCTGATTTTCACCGACTACGACACGGGGAATACCGAACTGGATGATGGTGCCTGAACACATCATGCAGGGGCTGAGTGACGTATAGAGCGTTGTATCCTTGTAGGTGCGCTGGCGACCGGCTTTGCGGAGTGCGTCCATTTCGCCATGCGCGATTGGGTCACCACCCTGCACACGCTGGTTGCGGCCCTGCCCCAACACCTGATCGCCGCGCACGACGACGGAGCCTATCGGGCAGCCGCCTTCATCAAAACCCGCTTTGGCTTCGTCGTAGGCGATGCGGAGAAACTTGCGGTCGAGGTCTGTCAGCATTTTAAACTCCTCTAGATCAAAGAGCGGTGGTGGGCCCGGAGGGACTCGAACCCCCAACCAGACGGTTATGAG
>CAXTLE010000402.1:0-2813 GCA_964244855.1 uncultured Aestuariivirga sp.
ATGATCCGTGGCTGCCGCCCAGCGCCTTGATCGACGCAGGTGTTGTGCCCGCCACATTGGATGAGGTCTTGACGTCCAGCGCTGTGATTTTTGTTGTGGCAGGCGTGACCACCGAGAATGGCGGATTTCTCGGCGCTGATGAATTTGCGAAAATGCGATGGGGCACAAGTTTTATTTTGCTGAGCCGCGCTGGTGTTGTTGATTTTGATGCACTAATGGATGCGGTATCGTCGGGCCATATCCGTGCCGCAAGCGATGTCTATCCGGAAGAACCGCTGCCGCTTCTTCATCCCGTCCGCAAACTCGAAAATTTCACCCTCTCCGCCCACCGCGCCGGAGCCCTGGACTCAGCTTTCAAAGACATGGGTCGCATGGTGCTGGAGGATCTGCAATTGATGTCACGGGGACTGCCGCCGTCAGCAATGAGGAGAGCCGAGCGGGAGACGGTTCAACGGTTCCGGTCAAAGCCGGTGGACAAGAACTGAATGACTTTTGAGGTGAAATATGATAGGAGAAGCAGCATGAGCAAAGTAGAAAAACTGTCCATTGATCTCCCCTCCAGCCTTGATGAGATGATCAAAGACGCGGTTGCTTCGGGGCAATATGCATCTGCAAGTGATGTTGTCCAAGAAGCACTCATGGATTGGGACGACAAAAGAAACGTTCGGCACTTTTCGACTGAAGAATTGCGACATTTATGGAATGAAGGCATTGCCAGCGGCCCTGCAATACCGTTCAATATGGATGATATCATCGCAGGAGCAAAACTACGCCTGCAAGATCAAAAAGCAAAGCCATCTTGAAAGTTTATGAGGTCAAGATCAGTCCGCTTGCTGATGGGGACCTCCTGAGTATCTGGGATTTCATTTCCCAAGAAAACCCTCTTGCAGCTGAGCGCCTTCTCGAGCGAATCGGGGATCGCATCGATAGTTTGAGTCGTTTTCCCGAGCGCGGAAAGCCAATGACGCATATCGTTTCTGGGGCGCGTTGTCTGATCGAAAGTCGATATCTGATTTTTTAGAGAATTCTGGATGACCAAGTTGAAGTCGTGCGTGTGGTTCATGGTTCAATGGACATCCCCAAAGTCTTCAGCTGACCCGTTCCGCCACCACCATATAATTCACGCCCAAGTCATTCGACCGCCGCCATTCATTTGCCAGCGGATGATAGGTGACACCGCTTTCGGCCACGGTGGTTGTCTTGTTGTCTGTGAGCCAGCCTTTGAGTTCATCCGGTGTGATGAATTTTTCCCATTGGTGGGTGCCTTTGGGGAGCCAGCCCAGAATGTATTCGGCGCCGACAATGCCAAGTGCGAAGCTTTTCATGGTGCGGTTTAGCGTCGCCACGAACATCAGGCCGCCGGGTTTCAGCATGGAGCAGCAGGTGGCGGTATAGGCTTTGGGGTCTGCCACGTGTTCGATGACCTCCATATTTAAGATGACGTCGAATTGTTCGCCTGCGGCAGCGAGGTCTTCGGCAAGGCCGGTGCGGTAGTCGATGCTGAGGTCCATTTCGAGGGCATGGACTGAGGCGGTCTTTATGTTCTTTTCCGAAGGGTCAACGCCGACTACCGTTGCCCCAAGTCTTGCCATGGGTTCGCAAAGCAAGCCGCCGCCGCAGCCGATGTCGAGGATGCGCAGGCCTTTGAAGGGTTCGCGGTCATAGGGGTCGCGGGCCAGTCTCGCGCAGACCTGTTCCTTGATATAGTCCAGCCTGACCGGGTTGAAAACGTGCAGCACCCCGAATTTGCCCTTGGGATTCCACCATTCGGCGGCCATTTTCGAGAATTTCTCGACCTCGGCGGGATCAAGACTGGGGGGCAAGCTCTTTGTATCTATTGTCATCGGCTGAACATCCACATTTCGCCTGTCCTTATATTGCATAGGCGAGAGGCGTCCACTATTAGAACGGCAGAGCCGCGCTGGGGGTTCTGTCTCACTTTAGGGTTTGACGCGGGGCATATTGTCCCGGTGCATATGTTTTGGTTTTTCGGGATTGGAATAAATGGGCCGTTTGGTCATGAAATTCGGAGGCACGTCGGTGGCGGATATTGAGCGCATCCGCAATGTGGCCCGCCATGTGGAACGTGAAGTGAAGGCTGGCAATCATGTTGCGGTGGTCGTCTCGGCCATGTCCGGTACCACCAATCAATTGGTGGAGTGGTGCAGGCAGGCTGCGGCTGTGCATGATGCGCGGGAATATGATGCCGTGGTGTCGACGGGAGAGCAGGTCACCGCCGGGCTTCTGGCGATCGTTTTACAGGATATGGGAATTCCCGCTCGCTCTTGGGCGGGCTGGCAGATTGCCATTGAAACTGACGGCGTGCATGGCTCGGCCCGCATGACCGGTGTCAATGGCGCTGAGATTTTGAAACGCATGGAGCAGGGCCAGGTGGCGGTGATCACCGGCTTCCAGGGCATTGGGCCTGACAAGCGGATTTCGACGCTGGGTCGCGGCGGGTCTGATACTTCGGCCGTGGCCGTTGCTGCGGCCCTTGATGCGTCTTGCGATATCTACACGGATGTTGATGGTGTTTATACCGCTGACCCACGCATTGTGACGGCGGCGCACAAGCTTGACCGTATCTCCTACGAAGAAATGCTGGAGCAGGCGTCGCTCGGTGCCAAGGTTTTGCAGCCGCGCTCTGTTGAACTTGCCATGGTGAAGCGGGTGCCGCTTCAGGTGCGCTCGTCTTTTGAATCGCCCGACTCGCCGAACCAGAATAAGCCTGACGGCACGGGCCCCGGAACAATTGTATGTGATGAGGACAAAATCGTGGAACAGCACGTTGTCAGTGGAATTGCCTATTCGCG
>CAXTLE010000403.1:0-2810 GCA_964244855.1 uncultured Aestuariivirga sp.
AATGGCGGTTGCGCCGGATTCGTCTTTGAGAAACTTGTTCATTTGAAAACTCCAGTTTTTTACAGCACCTGTCCACATCAAACTTGAGCTTTGCGCCTGTGTCTTGTGAACGTATTCGTAGAAATACGGGGCAGTTGTTAATGGCGCTTAAAAAAATTCACTTGAATTGCGGGCCGAGATCAGAATCTGGCAATAGCAAGGTTTTGTGGTAAATGACTATATAACATGAACAATACCTTGCACCCCGAACTCACACCGTCAGATCATTTTAATCTCACACAGCCGACAGCACGCGTTTTGCTTGTTGCATGCGGAGCTTTGGCACGCGAAATTGTCGACGTTATTCAACACAACAAATGGCAGGCCTTCGATATTCAGTGCCTGCCCGCCAAATGGCACAATACACCGCAATTCATCGTGCCTGGCATACGTGAAAAAATACGGGCAGCGCGCGATCGTTACGAAAACATCTATGTCCTCTATGGCGATTGCGGCACGGGCGGCGAACTCGATGCCATGCTCGCGGAAGAGGGCGTTGATCGCATCGATGGCCCCCACTGCTATGCATTTTATTCCGGCAATGCGGCTTTTACCAAGACATCAGAAAATGAATTTACGGCATTCTATCTCACTGATTATCTGGCCCGCCATTTTGACAAGTTGATCTGGCAAGGGCTGGGGTTGGACAGGCATCCAGACCTTCTGCCCCTCTATTTCGGCAATTACACCACCATCATATATCTGGCGCAAATCGAAGACCCCGCATTGCAAGTCAAAGCCAAAGCCGCCGCCGACAGGCTGGGACTGGACTATGAATATCGGTTTACGGGATATGGCGAATTGGAAACTGAAATGGCAAAACGCGTTTGAAGATAGTATTCAGTAATGGCGCTTCTGCTTTGAATGGAAAAGTGCTTATGCTGCAAGCATTGAAATCATCGGCGACCGTAAAGAAGGAAGACTTGCTGCCAATTCCCACCGTGGGTGAAATTCTGCGAGAAGAATTTTTGAAACCCGCAGGCCAATCACAAAATGCGCTGGCCCGCGCTATCGGCGTCTCACACCGTCGCATCAACGAAATCGTACTGGGCAAACGCGCCATAACAGCCGACACAGACTTGCGCCTCAACCGCTATTCCAGGCTATCCAAAGGTTTTTTTCTGCGCCTGCAAATCGAACACGATATCCGCGCGGAACGGCGTTTGCTGGGAGAGAAACTGGATATGATTGATCCGCAGGCGCATTAAGGCTGTTAAATGCACTATATCCGACTGTAACTGTAACCCTTGCATGTGAACAGCTAAAGGCCGCGACTGGGCTAAGGCGACATTTCATTTGTTGTTTGGGACAATGAGCCGACATTTGCCCAATTGTTGGCATGATTGACAACAGCAAATCAAATTGCGATAACTGCGTTCATGAAGGCCAAATTGTTACTCAGATCAAAGGGCGTGTTGTCGGACGATGCATTCGTCAAAATGGTTGTCTGGCAAGTTCCGGAACCTGTTCCAGGATGCAGTCACGACTATAAGTATCGTCTTTATTATGGGAAATCAGGAGTAAGAATTGTTGGCTACGATAATGAGCGTCCGAAGGGTGATCATTGCCATTTGGACGGCAAGGAATTGATCTATAAATTCACGAACGTTGACCAATTGGTAGAAGACTTTTTGGCTAATGTTCGGCTGAGGAGGACAATAAAATGACCGAAGCAATCATCCGCATCGTGAATGACGACAATGCCATTTTGGAAGACGCCGGAAAACGTTTCAAGACGGCATGGAAAACCGGAAAGGCCGGTCCGGCAGTGTTCAGTTTCAGTTCGCCTGCACAACTGTTTTCTGTCATCAGCCCAAAACGCTGGCAACTGATCGAGCGTCTGCAACATCTCGGACCCAGCACCATTCGTGGCCTCGCCCGCACCTTGGACCGCGACGTTAAACGTGTCCACGATGATGTGATGGCAATGATAGAATGGGGACTGGTGGAACGAAATGAAGAAGGCCTGGTTCATGTGCCTTATAGTGTGATCCATGCAGAGTTTGATTTGAAGGCGGTAGCCTGAATTGAAGAGTCTACCTTTAGGAAAGCGCGAACAAATTGCACTTTCGCCGTACACTGACAGTGAGCGACATGGAGTGGGTGGAGGCTAAAATTTCAGACGCAAAAACCTACCGTTATCAAACGGGCGCTTGCAGTTTATGACGTTATACGTTATAGCACTACAATGATCAGAAGCTTTGCAGATCGTGAAACCGAAGCTATTTGGCAAGGCGTCCGTTCACGACGCCTGCCAGATGATGTTCAGCGCAGTGGTTTGCGAAAACTGCTTTATCTCAATCGCGCCAAAGTGATTGCCGATTTGCGTGAACCACCCGGCAACAGGTTGGAGCAATTGAAAGGCAGCAGGAAAGGTCAGTGGTCAATTCGGATCAATGACCAATGGCGCATTTGTTTTACTTGGAATGATGGAGAAGCCCACCATGTTGAAATTGTCGACTATCACTAAACCACGCAAGTCTGAATTGTTGCCCATTCCCACGCCGGGCGAGATTTTGCTTGAAGAATTTTTGAAACCCGCAGGCCAGTCCCAGAATGCCCTGGCCCGCGCCATCGGTGTCTCGCCCCGCCGCATCAATGAAATCGTTCTGGGCAAACGCGCCATAACAGCCGACACAGACTTGCGCCTTGCGCGTTATTATAAAATTTCAGAAGGCCTGTTTCTGGGTTTGCAGACGGACTATGATTTGCGCATGCAGCGCAGGGCGTTGGGAAGTAGTTTGGATTTCATCAAGCCGAGAGCGGCGTGA
>CAXTLE010000404.1:0-2803 GCA_964244855.1 uncultured Aestuariivirga sp.
ATCATGAAAAAGATCATCTTCGCACTTGCCGCCGTTTCCGCTCTTGCTGCTGGCGCTTCTGCTGCCCAGGCCAATGGCCATGGCCACTTCAATCTCTATTTCGGCGGTTATGGTGGCCATCACGGCCACCACAATTATTATTCCGAGCCAGCCTATTCCGACTACCAACCTGAATGCCATTATGTGACTGTGAAGAAGGTGTTCTGGCAGGATGGCTACAAGTACGTAAAGTACGTCAACAAATTGGTGTGCAACAGCTACTGATACCAGGCCCAATAGAAACAGCAAAGTGTCTGTCTGCCGCCCGTGTTTCCCGACACGGGCGGTTTTCCGTTGATTCCACTTGCACAAAGTGCCGCAATATGAACACAATGTTAACATGGACCTCAGGATCGGTTCAGGGGGCGTATTCTATAACCAGAACATCGAACGACACTACCTAGACCAACACAAACCCTGAAAGGACTAAAACCATGAAGAAGATTATGATCGCTCTCGCCGCAGTTACAGCCATTGGCGCTGGTGCTTCCGCCGCGCAGGCCAAGGTTCATTTCAACCTCTATCTCGACGCGCCAAGCTATTATGAGCCCATTGGCTATTACACCTATGACTGCCATATCGTTCGGGTGAAAGTGATAAAGTACGACTATTATCACAACCCGATCGTGACCTGGAAGAAGAAGAAGGTTTGCGACAAGGTTTATCACAAGGGCTATCAGAACAGCTATTGATAAAATAAAACCGCCCGCGGTGTTTCACCCGGGCGGTTTTTATTCCGAAAGTGTTCTGCTTATTCGCAGAAAAACAGGCAGGCCTTTGCCCCTTGGGCGTTCATGGCTTGTACTGTAGTAAATGCGGCCAAACCGCCAGTGACCGTGGTCACAAAAACCAGCGCCAGAAACACCCGGCGCAAAAAGGCGGCATCCGCCTTGACTGTATTGTTCACTGAACAAACCCCTTGAACGCTAAAACACCGGCAGCCCCCGCTGCCTGATTCATGCTTAGCATTTGACAGGTTCCTTTAACGTAAAGGAAAGCCTAATCAATCGTTAATCCAAAAATCTTTGGAGGCGTGGTTTATTGTGACCGGATGTCCACAAACCGCCCGGCAATGGCCGCAGCGGCCGCCATTTGCGGGGAGACCAGATGGGTGCGGCCCTTGTAGCCTTGGCGACCTTCGAAGTTGCGATTCGACGTTGACGCCGCGCGTTGGCCGGGTTTCAGCTGGTCAGGGTTCATGGCCAGGCACATGGAGCAGCCGGGTTCGCGCCATTCAAAGCCTGCTTCGATGAATATTTTGTGCAGGCCCTCAGCTTCCGCCATTTCCTTCACAAGGCCGGAGCCTGGAACGATCATCGCGTAATCCAGTGAGCCCGCAATTTTCTTGCCGCGCACCACGTCGGCCACGGCGCGCATATCTTCAATGCGGCCATTGGTGCAGGAGCCGATCCAGATCACGTCAAGTGGAATATCGGTGATTTTCTGGCCCGCGTGCAGGCCCATATATTCAAGGGCGCGGATTTTGGACTGGCGCTTGCCTTCATCTGCGATCATGGCGGGATCGGGAATCATGCCTGATACTGATACGACGTCTTCCGGCGAGGTGCCCCAGGAGACGATGGGGGGCAAGTTGGCGGCGTCGAGTTTCACGATGCGGTCAAAATGCGCATCTTCGTCAGTGATCAAGGTTTCCCAGTAACGACGGGCCTTGTCCCACTCGGCACCCTTGGGAGCCTTGGGTTTGCCGTGCAGGAATGTATAGGCCTTTTCGTCGGGGGCAATCATGCCGGCCCGGGCACCGCCTTCGATGGTCATGTTGCAAACGGTCATGCGGCCTTCCATCGACAAATCACGAATGGCTTCGCCAGCAAATTCAATGACGTGGCCCGTACCGCCAGCTGTGCCGATTTCGCCGATGATCGCGAGAATGATGTCTTTTGCCGTGGCGTGTTTGGCCAGCTTGCCGTTCACTTCTACCTTCATGTTCCTGGCTTTTTTCTGGATCAGGGTTTGCGTGGCCAGAACATGTTCCACTTCCGATGTGCCAATGCCATGGGCCAACGCGCCGAATGCGCCATGGGTCGAAGTATGGCTGTCTCCGCAGACAATCGTGGTGCCGGGCAGCGTAAAGCCCTGTTCTGGTCCCACAACGTGGACGATGCCCTGACGCTTGTCGAGCTCGTTGAAATATTCAATGCCGAATTCTTTTGCGTTTTTGGCCAACGCCTCAACCTGAATGCGTGACTCTTCTTCGACGATGCCTTTGGAGCGATCCGTTGTCGGCACGTTGTGATCAACCACGGCCAGCGTCTTTTCCGGATGCCGCACGGTTCGCCCGGTCATGCGCAGGCCTTCGAAGGCTTGTGGCGACGTCACTTCATGAATGAGGTGGCGGTCGATGTACAAGAGGCAGGTGCCGTCCTCGGCCTGGTGGGCGACGTGATCGTCCCAGATCTTGTCGTAGAGGGTGCGTGCTTTTGCCATGGTCGTTATCCTGAAAGGGTCTGCTGTTTGGGCGCTATCTATGGTGTTTAGGCTGCCAAGTCAAAATGCCAAATTGCATGGCATCCATTGCTTTTGCTGATTGTATCCATGACAAGTTTTGCATTGTCGGGGGACGCTTCAGCCTGTAGCCCAATGTCATGCGCCCAATCCACGTGTTACTGGGAATTCTCACCGCCGCCATCTGGGGGTTCAACTTTGTTGTGCTGAAGGTGGCGCTGGTTGATATTCCGCCGCTGTTGTTGACGGCGCTCAGGTTTCTGTTCGCCTGTTTGCCCGTGCTGTTTCTGGCCAAGCCTGA
>CAXTLE010000405.1:0-2783 GCA_964244855.1 uncultured Aestuariivirga sp.
GCAGCTCGAAGCAACACCATCGGTTCCAGCTGGCTATCAGCTGTTGTCGGTATCCCAGTCGGACGCGATTATTGTTCCTGGCTTGGACTCAACGCGTGACAAGGATTTTGGCAAGAAGGCCACCAACATTGGTGTCATGCCAACCGCGGATGTGCCAGCCTCGACCAACATTCAGTGGTCAGGTTACGTAAAAGCAGCGGTGTTTTATAAGTCGGTAAAGACCAAGAAGACTGTGAACACAGCTGCTGTCGTTGGGCCGCCAGCAGTTGCTGCTACTTCCGTCACGACAAATACCAAGACCAAAGCTCTTGATATTCGCACCAAGGCTGGCTTGAAGGTTGTCGGCACAACAGATACCGCGGTCGGTGAAGTTGGTGTTCGTATCGCTCTGGTCGCCGAGTCTGCAGGCTCCGGGCTGCTGAACCGCGGTAATCACACTGTAACAACTGATGGTTACTGGGGCTGGTGGAAAATTACCCCTGAGTTGACCCTCGGTGGTGGTGTTGACGGCAGTTTGGCAAGTTCGAACAATGCATATGACAACCGCTGTGTATGCCAGCTGACCTCAACCGGTGGCATTATTGGTCATGACCATGGCGATCCAAGTCAAATGCGTTTGACCTATGCATCTGGTCCAATTCAATTCGCAGTTGCGGTTGAAGACGATAGCAATTCCGCGACGAAGAGCGCTCTTGGTGCTGCGGCTGAGTTGAAGTATTCTGGTGACACCATTGGCTTTGACTTCAACGCGGGTTATTTCGGCAAAGGTGGTCTGGCTGACTCGGATTGGACTGTGAACGTAGGTGCCAATATGGCCCTCGGTGACATTGCGAAGCTTGGTTTGGCAGTTGGCGTTGGCGAAGATGGCCATCTGGCCGGAAACGTCGACCGTTACACCAAAGCATCCGCGTTCTTGGGCTTCACGCTCAGCGATGCTGTGTCTGCCGAATTGGGTGGTACGTGGAAGGACGGCAAAGGCAAGCGTGATGCTTACACGGTTGGTGCTGGCATCTATTATACGCCGGTTTCTCAGCTCACCTTGGGCTTGGAAGCTTCTTATCAAAAGGCAACAGGCACAACAGTTGTTGCTGGTCCTCCAGTCGTGACGACCTTGACCAAGACACGTGACACACGTGCGGACGTGGTCGCCATCTGGCGCTTCTAATCCAGGCTTTGCCTGAATTGCAGAACGGCCCGCTTCGGCGGGCCGTTTTTGTTTGTGGGGTTCATCACGCTGACACACCCCCTCCACCCTTCGGGGTACTCCCCCACGCTTCGCGCGAGGGAGAAAACTTTTTCTCCCTCGGCCTCTTGGCCGGGGGAGTACGGCGAGCCGGGAGGGGATGTATCCGCGTGTCCGCATCTCCCCCGGGCATCCTTGCAACACTCCAGAGATACTCAACCCAACGCCTTGTTGCCGATACAATTGCTTGCTAGTTGCAACTTCCAATGAAGCGATTTGCTCCTCTTGCCTTTGCTGTTTTACTCTCTGCCTGCGCTGCTGATGGCTCGCCGGGGCTTGATCTTGAAAGCCGCAGCATAGCCGTGGAACAGAATGCCGTGCCGACGTCGGGTGCTGGCGCTTCGGCGTCGGTCAGCCATCTGTTGCCAACGACGGGGCCAACTTATGTGACACTTACGGTGTCTCGCGGTGATCCTTCAGGCAATGACAACAATCGGCAGTACGGCAATCAGGCCATCACCTCGGGCAGTGGTTATATTGTCGATGGTTCAGGCTACATCCTGTCTGCCGCCCATGTGGGCGTGACCAAGGGCAACACCGTCTCCGCCCGCGCCGCCAATGGCCGCATCTATTCGGGATCGGTGATTGCGGTGCTACCCGCCAATGATATTTCCCTGATCAAGCTGCGCGGCTTTGCAGGCAGGGCCGTGACTCCGTCATCGCCCGGCTGCGTGGCCAAGGGCGATCTGGTCTACACCCTCGGGCGACCCCATTCGGCAGGCGATGTGGCCCGCGTGGGCGCGTTCGAATCGCGGCATTTCGGTCGGGCCGTGGCCTACGGCAAGTTTGGCTACCCCGACGCCATGGTGCTGCACATGGGCACTCAAAAAGGTGAATCCGGCGGCCCGGTTTTTGACGGCAGCGGCCATCTCATCGGCATGGTGGTGAGCACCTTGTCCGACTCGCAAGGCAATTCCATCAACTTGGCCCACGCCATCCCGTCAACGGCACTGGCCAACTTTTATTGTGCAAATGCACAATGTTCCGGCGAATGGGCCGCACTGGCGAACAAGTCTGTGGACGATTGCAGTCGGTGATTTTCACTTCTCCCGCTTGCGGGAGAGGCGCTGAGCCCTTGCGAAGCGGTGAGGGGAAGTATACGGCCCTCACCTGCCCCTTCGGGGCGTCCTCTCCCGTAAACGGGAGAGGTGAAGATCAAGGCACCAACACCGTGGTCCCCGTCGTCTTCCGCGCTTCCAGATCGCGGTGCGCCTGGGCGGCATCTGCCAACGCATAGCGCTGATTGACGGGCACCTTCACTTTTCCTGACGCAACAATATCCACCAGGTCCTGCGCCGTCTGGCGGAAGTCCTCGTCGGTTGAGGTATAGCTGAACAACGTGGGCCTTGTGATGTACAAAGAGCCTTTCGCCGCCAGCAATCCCAGATCAAAATTCCTGATGGGCCCCGACGCATTGCCGAAGCACACCAGCAGCCCGCGCATTTGCAAACAATCAAGCGAGGTCATCACTGTCGCCTGCCCCACGCCATCATAAACCACAGGCACACCCTTGCCGTTTTTTTCGTCACGCACCCGCTTC
>CAXTLE010000406.1:0-2780 GCA_964244855.1 uncultured Aestuariivirga sp.
AGCTCTGAAGTTCCAAACCGCGTTGAAATGTCGTTCCACGCCAGTGTAAGTGCGGCTTGTGCGTCGTGTAAGGCCTGCAATTTAGTAAGAACATTACCAATACTTGGCTCTACGGCATGTGCAGAAAAATCATAGCGTTGCCGCACTTCATTTTTAAGTTTGCGCCAATTGCCGGAGAAATAACGGAAAAGAGAAGATTCTTGCTGTTTTGCTTGGGCCAAGGCGCTCTTAGTGTCTTCAGGAGACAATGGGTTTTTCCAATGCGAAGCATCAGCTCGTGCGGCATCGTGTTTGCTGCGAAGAGCGGTGTAGTGTTGTGTGTCTTGCTGCAATTGTAGCGAAGCGGCTGAGTTTTGATCAAGCAACACAATGTTCGCCCCAAGCCCTGTTGTTTGCATCTGCACGGCAATATCCGCTGTTGCACAGGCTTCGACAAAACCTGTTTTGGAAGATGCAAATGTGCTACCAGCTTCCAGCCATGTATCGAGCCGAAGCAGAATGGCCTCAGCTTCCGTTATCACCGCATCAAGCTGTGCGTAAGGGCGTTCGCTGCTGATCAACGCCATATTGAGGCGGGCGAAAGGATGGGCCGCCAAACTGGCCGCGCCAAAATTATCCCGCGTGCTGCGCATCAATTTTTCGACAAGCGGGCGGTGCCCATCCCACACATTCAAACGTGGTAATTGTTCACGCAGCGCGCCATCACATTGATTTTCAACTTTAGGCAGGCCAGCAGCACGCCGCACGAGCCCACGCGCGTTGGGCGGCGCGTCGCCACCCAATAGCGTATCAAAGGCCCGAATCTCATCAAGTTGCTGGGTCAGTGCCGTAACTGTCTGGCTGCGGTTTGCAGTGGCCTGCTTCAAACTATCAGTGTTTCTACCCCAGTTTTCATATTGGGTTTTAAGATCAAGGATAAAGCCCTTTTTGTCTTCCTGCGAGTCATGGATGATGCAAGACAAACCATCCAGTCCCGCTTTGCCCAATCTTTGAAACACCACATCTAATGCCGCACGTTTTTCACAAACGAACAGAACACGTTTGCCGCGCCCAGCATAATCGGCAATGAGATTGGTGATGGTTTGAGATTTGCCTGTGCCCGGTGGCCCTTGAACAATGAAACTGCGCTGCTGGCGAGACAGCGCCACGGCTGCATTCTGCGTGGCATCAGCAGCCACCACATTCCATTGTTGCTGAAGAGGTATTTTGGGTGGCTGTTCTTGTACGAAGGGCCGGGGTTCAATTGAAAATATCTGGTCAAAAGCAGGTTGTGCTTCGGGCTGTTCAAGCAGTTCTGAAAAATCCCGCACCAGCGACATTTTCCGGTAGTTGAAATTGGCTAAAGTGACTTGCGTGAGGTCTAGTTCCCAAGCGAAGCGGTGGCCTTCGTCAACGCCCATGGCAAAGGTTTTTGCTTCTGTCTCGACCGCCATAAAATCCAGACTGGGCCTTGTGCTGCCACCAGCCGCAAGTCGCTGTGGCAAAGGTGAAGGTCGCACAAATTTTTCAAATAAGGCAAGACCAAGGGGGCGGTAGTCATCACGCTCATAGCTAAACTCAACATTTGCAGACACACGCTCTTTGCCCTGCCGCCGCTTGCGGTTGAATTGTCTGACTCGCTGCACAGCTTTTTGCAGAATCATTCTGATCTGCGGCCGTTGTTGCAATTCCAGCCGCACACCGGGCTCGGTCTTTTGAATTTGCTGAAGTAAATTTTGATGAATGGATTCCAAGCTAGTTGACGTCAGATCCACTGACTCAGGCAATTGGATATCATAGAGTTGCCGTAGCAAATGGCGCAGAGCCGGGTTGAACTCTGCAATTGGCTCTGGACAGTGCAACACATATTGATCCCGCACGCCCTTGGCTTTCGAAATCTGGACAGTGAGCCAAAGTAAGGGAGAAACGATACGCTCGTCCGGTGCTTCTTTCAGATTATGCCAGCGCAGAAAGCCAACGACCAAACGCAAATGGCTGAAGCCATATTCCACACGGTCGCGCCGGGTCTCCTGAATGAGCCGGTCAAAAGTTGAGGGTAGCTGCGGCTGATCTTCAAAACGCAGCCACTTATTGAGTGGAACAGTTTTGCCAGCAAGAATATCGGCTACGAAAGGTCCAGCCCAAGTGCAAAGCTGATTGGGCCGGATTGATTCAAGGCGCATCACAATAGGCACGCTGGCCTCGGTGAGATTGACGCTTGATTGCGTAGAGCGGAAATAGATCAGGCGATTGCGCCGTGAGAGATCAAAGAGGCGATCACGCAAATGCCGCAGCACTGCAGTGCGACGCCCGGGCGCGCCACTGGCAGATGCAATGACCCGTTCAACTTCCAAACCCGTTGGCTGATCACGATAAGTTTCAAGACGCTTTGCAAGTGCCGCAAGATCGGTTGCCCGGTCGTGTCGGTTTAGCGCAGTCGCTTCCAAAATCAGTGTGGCAAGCACCGGATGCAGCTTTGGCTGGATCGCAAAGAGATTTTTGCGGTTGAAGGAGAAATTTTCAATCTCATCGATATTTTCAGGATTGATGCCGCAAGCTACGCAGGCCATGATCATTCCGATGCTGAAAATGTCGGTGATCTCATCATGATGCCCGATGGCAATTTCCCAACTGCGCAGCCCAGTCAGATAAACTGGTTTGTCGATGGAACCGGTATTATCGTTGGCTTGTAGATCTTCGACTTTTTGAGCTGCGGATTCATCATTGGTAACCCGGTATTCGCCAACTATTTTTCGCGCTGACCTGGCAGTTGCCTGAATTCGCTGAATCTCGGACAGGTT
>CAXTLE010000407.1:0-2772 GCA_964244855.1 uncultured Aestuariivirga sp.
CTGCTCCGCATCAGATTGTTGTCGAGCTTTGGAATACGGTGTTCATCATAGCGCCGTGGAAGGTGAAGTCGCTGCTTTATCATTGCTGGGTCACGCTTTCCTCAACGCTGCTTGGATTTGTGTTGGGGGTGTTGCTTGGCATAGTGTTGGCCATTCTCATTGTGCATTCGAAACTCCTGTCAAAAGCGTTGATGCCTTGGATCATTGCGTCACAAACCATTCCGATTCTGGCCATTGCACCGATGATCATTGTCGTGTTGGGATCCATGGGACTCACCGGGCTTTTGCCGAAGTCGCTGATCTCGATGTATCTGTGTTTCTTCCCGGTCACGATTGGGATGGTGAAAGGCCTGACGTCGCCAGATGTGATTCATCGCGATTTGATGAGGACTTATAATGCAACTGCTTTGGATGTGCTGTGGAAGCTGAGGCTCCCCGCCTCGGTGCCGTATCTCTTTACGTCACTTAAAATCGCAATTGCGATTGCATTGACGGGAGCAATCGTTGGTGAACTTCCGACGGGTGCTGTGTCGGGAATTGGAGCACGGCTGCTCGTCGGTTCATATAATGGTTTGACGTTGATGATCTGGAGTGCACTCGTCGCTGCCTCTGTCATGGCGGCATTGCTGGTTTGGCTCATTGGCTTTGCCGAACGCAAAACACTCTCGCGCATGGGGGCAAAACCCGCATGAAGAACTTACGTGATCTCGTTGCTCCGGCGCTGTTGGGTGTTGCCATACTTTTGATTTGGGAACTGGCTTGCCGGTTCATTCCAATTTCGCCAATTCTGTTGCCAGCTCCTTCCGTCATCTGGCACCGCCTGATCAACGAAGGGCCGACGTTGCGTCTCGATTTTTTCATGACGGTCATGCAAGCCGTGATTCCGGGCTGGATCATAGGATGCAGCGCAGGCCTTGCGGTTGCCTTGTTGTGCGACCGGTTTGATTTTCTGAAGTGCGGGCTGCTGCCTGTCGGTAATTTTTTTGCGGTGCTGCCGCTTGTCGGTGTGGCACCCATCATGGTGATGTGGTTTGGCGTGGGGGTTGCGCCCAACATTGCTGTCGTTGTCATCATGACCTTCTTCCCCATGCTCATCAACGCACTGGCGGGGCTAGAAGCCTCGTCACATCTTGAGCGGGATTTGATGCGTTCTTACGGCGCATCCTGGGGGCAGGCGCTGACGTCGTTGCGACTTCCTGCCGCCATGCCGTTCATATTCAACGCGCTCAAGATCAACTCGACGCTGGCGATGATCGGTGCCATCGTGGCAGAGTTTTTTGGAACACGGATTGCTGGCATGGGCTTTCGCATTCAAACCGGGTCGGGCAGTCAAAGCCTTGATCTGGTGTGGGCGGAAATCGCCATGGCCGCTGTTACGGGGTCGCTGTTCTACGGGCTGCTCGTCTTGCTCGAGCGCAACATCACATTCTGGCATCCGTCTTACCGAACGTGAGACGTGTATTCGCAAACTTAACAGGGAGACTACACATGAAGAAATATCTGATGGCCGCAGCCGCAGCTTCGGCCTTGCTCATATCCGCAAATGCGGCGATGGCCGAGAAAGTGACGCTGCAATTGAAGTGGGTCACACAAGCCCAGTTCGCGGGCTACCTGGTGGCACAGGCCAAGGGCTTCTACAAGGAAGCTGGCCTCGAAGTTGAGATCAAGCCGGGTGGCCCGGATATCAACCCTGAACAGGTGCTCGCTGGTGGTGGGGCTGATGTGGTGGTGGACTGGATGCCATCGGCTCTGGCCACCCGGGAAAAGGGCCAGGCCGTGGTCAACATCGCCCAACCCTTCAAGAAGTCCGGCATGATGCTAACCTGCCGTGCCGAAACCGGCATCAAGGCGCCAACAGATTTCAAGGACAAGACGCTCGGCGTGTGGTTCTTCGGCAATGAATATCCCTTCATGAGCTGGATGTCGAAACTGGGTTACAAGACCGATGGTTCTGCTGGCGGCGTGAAAGTCATCAAGCAGGGCTTCAACGTTGATCCGCTGATCCAGAAACAGGCGGATTGCGTGTCCACCATGACCTATAATGAATATTGGCAGGTGATTGATGCGGGCATCCCCGCCGATCAACTGGTGACATTCAAGTATGAAGACCAGGGTGTGGCCACCCTCGAAGACGGCCTCTATGTGATGGAAGACAAGCTGAAGGACCCGGCTTTCGTTCACACCATGGCGATGTTCGTGAAGGCCTCGATGAAGGGCTGGGACTATGCCCGTGCCAACAATGACGAAGCTGCACAGATTGTTGTGGATGCAGACACCACAGGTGCCGCCGCCATCGACCATCAAAAGCGCATGATGGGCGAAATCTCAAAGCTGACGGAAGGTTCCGATGGTTCACTTGATGTCGCCTCGGCTGACCGCACAGTGGCAACATTGCTGGCTTCGGGCGGAGATGCTCCGGTGATCACCAAGGCCCCTGCGGGTGCCTGGTCGTCGGTGGTCACGGATATGGCCAAGGGCATGTAACGACGTAGACCCCACCCCCGGCCCCTCCCCAAAGATTGGGGAGGGGTGAAACATCTCACCCCTCCCCGTTCTTTACGGGGAGGGGCAGGGGTGGGGACCTCTTTCATCCAGTACACGGAGCATCAAAATGACCACCACTCTCATCCGCGGCGGAACTGTTGTGAATGCTGATTTATCGGAACGCGCCGATGTTCTGATCAAGGATGGAAAGATCATCGCGGTGGGACTTGGTCTCACGGGTGATACCGTCATCGACGCGGGCGGCTGTTACATCATGCCCGGCGGCAT
>CAXTLE010000408.1:0-2768 GCA_964244855.1 uncultured Aestuariivirga sp.
CCCGCAAAAGGTGCCGCACCTGCCAAGGGCGCTGCTCCTGCAAAGGCCGCTGCGCCAGCGAAAGCTGCTGCTGCGCCTGCTGCGAAGAAGAAGTAAACGGGTTAAAAATTGGATTGAAAACGGCGGACCAGACATGGTCCGCCGTTTGCTATTTGTGCAAATCCTTTAGTCGCTTTATGATTGCCGCATCGTTGACGACTTCGGCGCTGAAGGTGCCTGAACTCGTACTTTCAATAAAGTTGAAGACGGTATTTGGCCCAACACCAGTGAAGACATCAATGTGGTTGTCTTTGATGGCGCTGCCCACATCGGCTGCCAAAAAATAACCATCATGCACGGCATCTTGCCCATTCGGCAGATTATATTTAGCGCCTTTTGCTGCATTGATAAACAAAACCGTACCAATCGGAAATTTGTTTTTGTCCACGGCGATTGTCTTGAATGGCACCAATTTATAGCCACCAGTGCCAAGTCCAAAAGGTGCGTCGACTTCAGCCCATCTCGTTTTTCCCAGGCCACCTGCCCAGGGCTTATTGCGTGACTGTGGTGACAGAAATGGTTTGCAATCCAGTTGCCGGGATTTTGTACCGGCATAGTTATAGGTATGCGTTGTCGTACCTGAGGAGACAACAATTGTACCCTCGATCGCACCAAGACACCAATCCTTGCGCGAAACTCTTATCAGGTTTTTGTCGGCCATGGTCTTTAGGTAAGCGCCGTCAGATTTTTCTGCTGCGGCATGAACATAATAATTCGTGGCCCACAGTGATTCCGCTGCCTGCGATTGACTATTTGTCATAAGGACTAAAAACAGAATTGGTAAAGCAAATGAAGCGGACAGCTTGATCAAGTTTTTTTTGCGCATCTTCGTAGACTTTCTCGGCTTTCAGGAATGCAGTTGATTTCAGAAATTGGCTATTCACTTGATTGGGAAATTTGATCGGCGATGATTGTCACCTCTGCCACCCAACTGCTCAGATTGGTATTTTGGGGATCATCATGTCCATCGGGGATGCCTTGGTCGACATTAAAGTGATAGGCAGGAATCAACCAATGTCCGGCTCTTACACTTGCCACAACATAGGCAAGGGCCAAGCGGTGTTCTTGGGCAGCTGAAAATCCCGGCTGAGGAGCAATCCAGGCAAAAGTAGCCGGGGGTTTGATGCGCGGCTGAACATTTTCAACATGGACAAAAACTTTGCGAGCCTTTGGAACGCGACTGTTGGTTTCGATTTTCACACCAGCTTCTGAACGTTCGGCCTCCCAATTGTTGAAGGTGCGAGATTGACCGTCGCGGCTGACAATCATATTCACCTTGTTGCGCACAGACCCCCAGATGCCGAGTTTATTCCCCGGATAACCTGCTTCGTTGATGTTGTCTGGGAATGAGCCGACAACCTCCGGGAAGCTGGTGTCATGAATGATAAAATACTTGAGTTGTACTGCATCACCAAGAGCCACAGCTCCGCCCAATTCCGACTCAGCAATGCTGTTGGCTTGCAGGTACTTTTTTGTCTTGCCAGCTGTCAAATTTACGGATTGGCCAACGTGCATTTTCAGCCAATCAGGAATTGGTTGGGGGACTGCTCCACTGCCTTTGGGCTTTACTTTGCGCAATAAGCAACTGGTCTGTTGCTCCACATTGCCTTCAAATGCGAGTGTGCCTGAATCAAAACTACACCCACCATACGTTTTGGAAGTTGCTTGGACAGACATGGCTGGGGCAGTCAAAACAAACACAAGTGCTGTCAAAAGAAATCGATGCATCGCATATTCCCTCCTTCGTCAATTGTGGGAATTATTTGAAGCCCTCGGCAGTGAACTGTAGCACATAATGTCAAAATTGGCAATTGGGGCAAGTTTCAGGGTCGATTAACTGCCTAGTCGCAAAAAAAGGCCACGCATATTATTTGTTGGCCTTGGAAAACCTCGGGGCGAAGAAGCAGTATTCACGGTCCTGTCGGCTTTGCGGCCAAACTTTCGCGTCCAAAGCCGTTTACGGCCCTTGACGTTGTTCTTACTATGTTCTATTCGACGCCCATGAACTGGACTCGCGCCATCGATATCAACAGGGACGCTCTCACCCACATTATCGCGGGGCTGGTGGCGTTGTTGGCGGCTCAGGGGGAGGTTTTGCGCTTGCCGCTTTCGGTTTATCGGCTGCTCCAGCGCATTCTCTATCCCGCCGAGTCAGCACTCCGGCGATTGATTGTGATTGTGGCGCGGGGGCTTGTCGTGCCGGACACACCGTCACGTCCCATGCCCCAGGGTCTTGTCATTGCCGGGGCATCCAAGGGCCGCGCCTCATTCCAGCTGTTTGACTCCCGTAAATCTTTTGGCGACCCGGACGATATTCCAACGCCCATCTCCGGCCCACGTATCCGCTTCGTCGATGCATTCAGTCCGCGCCAGCTGTTTCTGGCAAAGTTTGCAAAACCCCGTGAAGCGACATGCAGCGAAGCCGAAACGCTGCGCATCCGTCAGCGTCTCAGCCTGTTGGCGCGTGCTCTTGAACACCTCCTGCGCGAAGCAAAGCGCATGGCGCGCTGGCTGAAGCGCCGAGGCCAGATGCAAAGCCCGGCCTTCGTTTTCCCCTTACGGCCCGGGCCACCACCCGGTCATCAGCAAAGACCCCGGGAGGATATCGACAGTGTCCTCAGGGAATGCCACGCCCTCGCGTGGATGGCACTCCGGCCTGATACATCCTGAGGCATGCAGCCTTATTTCATCCGATCCTGAACCTGCCAAAGCGGCTGACCTCCGCCTTG
>CAXTLE010000409.1:0-2757 GCA_964244855.1 uncultured Aestuariivirga sp.
GTCTTGTCATGCAGCCGTGCACCGAACATGCCGTAGGCGATGGTTTCGGCATAAATATCGGCAAAGTCCTCCGCCGTCAGGTCGTGGATCAACATTTTCTTGAAAGACTGATATTGACCCGTCAGTTCAGTTTGAAGGTCCGCGTCTTCTTTCAGGGTGTTGAACAGAATGTCTTTGATGAGGGTGGCCTTGCCCGCCATCATTTCCGCCAGCTTTTCAGCCGAAGTGATGGTTTGCAGGCGCTCCGCGCAGAAGTCTTTCAACTGGTTGGCAAGAACGGAAAACTGATCGGGCTTTGGTTGAATGCCCATCAAAAAATCAGCAATGGAAATCTCGCGGGCCAAATCGCCGTTCTTGTAAAAGCGGAAATCCAAGCCATTGGTATAAACAAGGTTGGGCAAGGCTTTCACATAACGATCATGTTGAGCCTTGTTAAACTCGTTCATGCCCTTGGGCGCAATGCCAAGACCCACATCTTTCGCCTCGCAGTGCCCAACAGTGATTTGCGAGCCTTTGCCCGCTTCGCGGATAAACACAAAATCCGGACGACCGACTTTTACGCCTTTGGGTTCGTTGTAGGATTTGACCTCATCAGTGACGCTATCGAACAGCTTTTGCAAAGCAGGACGATAAGTATGTTCCGTTGCTTGGCCGGAGGCATGCAAACGCTGAACCTCTGCCAAAAAGCCCGCAACATCAATCGCCATAGACTGCCCCTTCAAAGTGATTGCAAACCCTACGCGATTCACCCCCACAGGCAAAGCTTTCCCGCTGTAGTGCGCGACAGACAAGGGACCTCATCAGCCCTTCGGGCAGCTTCTCCAGAGGAGAAGCGGCTTGATGATATAGCGCCCTAAATGGTCGGATAGTTGAGGAGATCGCTTCCTTGCCCGATATAGCAAAATATCTTTACAGCTGCGCCGCCCCGAACGTGTCGCAATCCTTCAGGCTCTTGGCATTCATGCCGGCCTTGAACCAGCGCACGCGTTGTTCTGACGAGCCGTGGGTGAAGCTTTCTGGTACCACATAGCCTTGGCTGCGTTTTTGCAAGCGGTCGTCGCCGATCGCAGCGGCGGCGTTCAGGCCCTCTTCGATGTCGCCTTCTTCCAGAATGTTGGCGCGGGCGTTGGCTTCCTGGGCCCAGATGCCGGCGAAGCAGTCGGCTTGCAATTCCATTTTCACTTGCAGGGCATTGCCGTCTTCCTCAGACACTTGCGAGCGCTGCTGGTTCACCTTGTCGGCAATGCCGAACTGGTTCTGGATGTGGTGACCTACCTCATGGGCGATGACATAGGCTTGGGCGAAGTCACCCGGCGCACCCAGCTTGTTTTTCATGTCCTGATAGAATGAGAGATCGATATAGACCTTCGAATCGCGCGGGCAGTAAAATGGTCCCATGGCGGACTGGGCATTGCCGCAGGCCGACTGGATGAAGCCTGTGAACAGAACCAGCGGTGGCTTTTCATAGGTCTTGCCCATTTTCTTGAATATGTCGGTCCAGGTGCGCTCGGTTGAACCCAGCACGCGGGCAACGAAGTCTTTGCCGGCGTCGGCGGTGACATTGGCATTGCCGGTGCCGCCGCCGGGAACCTGTGACTCAGTGACGTCAGTTGTAGTGTCGGGCAATTGGTATTCGGTGGTTTGGCCGCCTGGAATTTGTATGCCGCCGCCGTTCATCATGCTCATGAGATCGATACCGAACACGAATTTCGCCACAAGATAGGCCACGACCAAAAGAGCGATGGTGCTGATCGACATGCCGCCACCGCCGCCGCCCATGGGTATGTTGAAGCGCCGTCCGCCCATGCCACCGGGGAAACCTCCGCCGCCGCCGCCGCCCTGGCCGCGCCTGTCCTCAACATTGTCGGATGGTTGTTCATTGTCGAGACGCATGGGCCTGCTCCTTAAATTCAAGTTTGCGCAAATTTGGCGGTTTGCCCCCGGAATTGCAAGGCTGCTGTTGCGCGTTCGGATTGCAGTGCATAAACGGAGCCTATGACAACACATCTCAAAATCGGTCTGGCGCAGTTAAACCCTACAGTTGGCGCAGTTGCGGCGAATCTTGTGAAAGCGCGCGACGCCGTTTCAAAACTGCGCGCGGCTGATCTCGTGATGTTTCCGGAATTGTATATTGCAGGTTATCCGCCGGAGGATCTGGTGTTACGAGGGTCATTCGTTGCGGCTTGCAAAACCGCTGTGGAAGATTTGGCGCGCGAGTTTGCCGAGGGTCCGGCGATCTTGATCGGGTTGCCGTGGCGCGAGGGGCAGAAGCTTTACAATTCCGTGGCGCTGCTTGTCGGTGGTCGCATTGAAACCGTGCGGCACAAATTCGATTTGCCGAATTACGGCGTGTTTGATGAGAAGCGCGTCTTTGATGCAGGCCCTGCCCCCGGTCCGCTGGTTGTGAAAGGTGTGCGCATCGGGGTTCCGATCTGTGAGGATATCTGGACCGAGGAGACGTGCGAGACGCTGGCTGAAACCGGGGCGGAGATTTTGCTGTCGCCCAATGGTTCACCCTTTGAACGCAACAAGGACGATGTACGTTTGAATTTGAGCGTGGCCCGCGTCACCGAGACCGGATTGCCACTGGTCTATTTAAATCAAATTGGCGGGCAGGACGAATTGGTGTTTGATGGCGCATCCTTTGTGCTGAACGCAGACCGGTCACTGGCGCTGCAAATGCCGATGTTTGAAGAAGCGTTGGCGATGACGCATTGGAACAAACGCGATGGTGTCTGGGCGATGGACAAGGGCGAG
>CAXTLE010000410.1:0-2746 GCA_964244855.1 uncultured Aestuariivirga sp.
TTCGGCTTGCAGTTGGAAAATAATTGGCGAATTGCCTTCGGTTTTTTTGGCGAGTATCAAGAGTTTCAGGGCCTGGTCGGCATTGGTTTTGCCACCACTGTCCAGCAGCAATTGGGCGTGCAGGATTTGCATCAGGCCATTGTTGGGCAACAGGGCGCGGGCTTTGACGATGGCGGGCAGGCCCCGTTGTGGTTGTCCGGCTTCCTGCAAGGCTTGGGCTTTCAATTCCCAGAAATAGGGGTTTTGCGGAAGTTCGCTGGTGAGGCTGTCCAATACAGGAACCGCATTGGTGATGTCGCCACGGCGGTACATGGCGACGGCGCGGGCGTAGCGTGCGGCAAGCGACTTATTTGAAGAGGGATAACGTTGGAACACGCGCTGCGGGCCTTGCATGTAACCGATGATTTTAGCTTTCACCAATTCGTAGCGCAGCTTCTGGCCGGGGTCTTCGGGCTTGCCGAAGTAGGGTGATTGTTTGACTGCTACCTCAAGATTGCGAATGCGTTCAAGCGGCATGGGATGCGAAAACATGTAAGGGTCTGCACCAGCTGTCATGGCAATCGATTCACTGGCCATTTTCTGGAACAGCGTGAGCATGCCGGAGGGGTCGTTGCCTGTGGCTGCGAGGTACTTGATGGCGGCTTGGTCAGCCGATGATTCCATTGATCGCTGGTAGGACAGGAAGCGGCGCTGGGCTACACCTTGGGTGCCCATCATGATGCCTTGGCCCATTTGGCCTGCGCCTTGCACGCCAGCGGCTGATCCACCGACGGCGGCTGCCGCACCCAGCAACATGCCGATGATGCGTTCGGTTGAGGCACTATCGACTTCGTTTTGCATTTTGGCCAAATGACCACCGGATATATGGCCGGATTCATGGGCGAGGACGCCGATGATTTCCTTGTAGGATCCGGTTTTGGTGAAGAGGCCGGTATTCACAAAAATACGTTGGCCGCCGGCGACGAAGGCGTTGATGCTGTCATCGGCGATGACATAAACTTTTACAGAGTCCGGGTTGATGTTGGCGGCTTTGAAGATCGGACGGGAATATTGACGGAGCAAGCCTTCGATTTCGGCATCGCGAATGAGGTTAGGGCCGGACTGTTGCTGAGGCGGAGCTTTCCGAGATTTGGCAAGGGTTGGCGGCGCTGCGAGGCCCAAGGCGAGGGCAGCGGCGAAGAGGATGCGGAGTGGTTTTGATGTCAGCACGACGTGGGGTTTTCCCGTCAAATGCGGCGAGTTTGAGGCTTGAGGGAAGGGAGCGGAAGTCCCTCATCCGCCCTGTCGGGCACCTTCTCCCGCAAGAAGGGCGGGAGAAGGATGATCGTGTTGGATGAGGGGCTCATTCCCCGCTCTAAAATTATCCCTTTACCTTGCTCCACCAGCCACCCTTTTTGGGCGCTGCTTCGGCTTGGATGGTTGGAGCGGGTGGGGTCCATTTGCGCACTTCGGGTTCCGGGATGAAGTCCGGAATTTCGATTTTCGCTGCGGGTGGTGGTGCCACGAGTTCGGATGGTTCGCGCGGTGGACGGTCGCCTCGCTCACGGCGTGGTCCACGATCGCCACGATCCCCCTTTTCATGACGTCCCTCGCGCGGTGGGCGTGGGGCTCTTTCTTCGCGTGGTGGTCGTTCGCCTGGTTGTTCAGTAGAGGCTTCTGCTGGTTCGGCCGGTGCTTCACCTTCAACGGCTTCGACTGGCTTTTCATTGCGACGGCCACGGTTGCGACCAAAGCGGTCCCTGCGGCCACGGCGGGGGCGATCTTCGGTTTCACCTTCGGGTTTATCTGCACCTTCGGAAGGTTCAACGGCTGTTGCCTCGCCATCAAAGGGGCGATCATCGCCGCCTTGTGGGTCAGCTTCAGCTTCGTCGCCAGAGGCTTCCTGCACCTCGGCTTCACCTTCCGGACGGTCATTGCGACGACCGCCACGGCGACCACGACGACGGCGGCGGCCACGGGCATCGCCGTTTTGCTCGCCTTCACCTTCGGCTTCCGTCTTGGCTTCGGTCACTTCTTCTGCATCGGCTTCTTCGACGATGTCTTCTTCTTCGGGTTCGTCTGTGAGGGCTGACTCCATGCGCACGGGTGCGGCGATGGGGATACGGCGTTGCACGTGCTCACGGTCATGGGCGCGTTCGATGGTGGCTTGTGTGCCCTTCATCTCATGCAGGGAGGCCAGCACGAAAATGGTCACACCGTAGGTCTGTTCGAGAACCAGCAGGCTGTCGCGCTTTTCGTTGAGCAGATAGTTCGCCACTTCACGGGCGCAGGTGACCGTAAGGTTTTCGGCTTTCTTGAGGAGTTGATCCTCGATCTGGCGCAGCACGCCAAGCCCACAGGACGAGACGGCGCGGATCATGCCGCGTCCCTCGCAATGCGGGCAGGTGTGGAAGGTTCCCTCAATCAGACCCGGACGCAGGCGCTGGCGCGACATTTCGAGAAGGCCGAAATGACTGATGCGGCCGACTTGGATGCGGGCGCGATCGTTCTTCAGGGCGTCCTTGATGCGGCGTTCAACGTTGCGGTTGTTCCGGTTCTCCTCCATGTCGATGAAGTCGATGACCACAAGACCTGCCAAATCGCGCAGGCGGAGTTGTCTGGCGATTTCATCGCAGGCTTCAAGGTTGGTTTTGGAGGCGGTGTCTTCGATGTTGTGTTCGCGCGTCGCCTTGCCGGAGTTGATGTCAATCGACACCAATGCTTCGGTCTGGTTGATGACGATATAGCCACCGGAAGGCAGGGTGAC
>CAXTLE010000411.1:0-2732 GCA_964244855.1 uncultured Aestuariivirga sp.
AGAAACAACCAAGGTGCGAGGGCGCGTTGGTTTTTTTTCCAGAAGCTTGGTTGAGCCGTTTCAGACATGAAGGGTCCTCGCTGATTGAAAGTGCTCGTAAAATCCCCTCCCCCTTGTGGGGAGGGCTAGGGTGGGGGTCGCTCCGTTCTTAGATTATAAGAAGTATTCTCGCAAAAACTTCGACGACTGAGCGACCCTCACCCCGACCCTCCCCACAGGGGGGAGGGGGAAGTATTTCAAAAAAGGCCGGATCTCGCCCCCGCAAGACCCGGCCTCCGTCCTTGAGGATTATTTGTAGACTTTGTCGGCGACCTTCTGGAGCTTTTCCAGAATGGCATCGATCTTTTCCGGATGGGCGATGAACTCCTGGAAGCCGTCCATGCCTGCTTTTGCCATATCGGCTGGAGCATCACGGTCAAAGAATTGGGCCAGCGCATAGGCTGAGGACAATTCTTCGAAGCCTGCCTTGATGAATGGATCATCAGCAGCCTTCGACTTGTTGTTCACAGGCAATTGGCCAAGAATGGCGTTCATGGCAGTCTGTGCATCAGGTGATGCAACATAGGCCAGGAACTTTTTGGCATCTGCCTTGTTCTTGGCACCCGACGGAATGTGGAATGTATCTGTCGGAGCTTCTTCAGCGCGTGGAATTCCAGCCGTGATTTCAGGGAATATCATGAAACCAAGATTGTCATTGGTCATGCCGCCCTGCTTGAATGTGGCAACTGCGAAGTTACCCATCACGTAGTTGGCGGCTTTGCCTTGTGCGAGAAGGGCCGCAGCATCCTGCCAGTCAATGGCGGTGGAGTTTGCTGACATGTAAGGAACAACTTTTGCCCATTCAGCAAATGTTGCCTTGACCTTGGGATCAGTCCACTTCACTTTGCCGGCTGTGAGGTCCATGTGGAACTCATAACCATTGGTGCGCATGTTGATGTAGTCGAAAATGCCGGCAGCTGGCCAGCCGCCCTTGTCGCCAGTGGTCAGGCAATCAACGCCCGCAGCTTTGAATTTTTCGCAATTTGCTACAAATTCAGCCCAGTTCTTTGGCTCGGAAACACCAGCTTTTTTGTAGACGTCCTTGTTGTAATAAATACCCCATTGATAATAGGTGTAGGGAACGCCCCACTTCTTGCCATCAATGGTCATCGAAGCGGCCGCTGATTTCAAATCAGCATCCATGCCGTTGTCTTTCCAGACGTCCGATACATCTTCAAACAGGCCGGCTTTGACGAATGGTGCCATGCGGTTACCGGCGTACCAGGCGGCAACGTCTGGCGCGTCGGCCGTCAGGAAGTTGCGGATGGCGGACTTGTAGCCTTCGTGGTCGAAGTTGTTCCACTTGACCTTGATGTCTGGATTGGCTTTTTCAAAACCGGCAATCAGTTCTTCCATGGCCTTTTTTGGCGCAGGATCGGACTGGTCCGAGTTCAATACGATTTCACCGGCCATCGCCGTTGAAGCCGAAAGTGCAAGTGCAAGTGCGAGGCCCGATAGGCCCTTCATAAATGTCATGTCTTCCTCCCTGGACCCGCCCCCACCATGGAGGCGGTTGAAGTCTCATGCGTCCATTTTTGAATTTACGGATCGCATGTATCGCTTGACCATAGCCTGAATTTTCGACAAGTCTCTACCGAAATCGATCAGCGACGTTCCTGAATCCTAAGAATCCAGTTGCCAGATGTCATGTTGAAGCGCGTCATACCCCCAACCGACCACGCCAGCGAGGGCGTGCGGATTCATGCGGGGTTGGACCAGAGCCACCCGGTTGAGGTGTTTGGCGACCACAGTTTCTGCGCTGGCAAGTCGATGAAGGTTTACGCCATGTCGGGCCCGCATATGCACAGCCAGGTGGAGCTGAACTTCATGCTGACGGGCAGCATGACCTATTGGTTTGACGGGCGGGAATTGACATTGTCGGCGGGGCGGCTTGCACTGTTCTGGGGCATGATCCCGCATCAGGTGACGGCTTGCGACGAGGGCACGACGTTTGTCGTGCTTTATGTGCCGATGTCAGTGTTCATTGAATTGCCTGCACTGAGCCGTTTGCGCGAGGCGATTTTTCGCGGGGCCTTGATAGAGGCGCTGGAGATCAAGTCATATGACAGTGACATGTTCCAGCGCTGGCGTGAGGATTTGCAATCGGGGGACCGGCAGCTGCTCGAAATTGTGCGGGATGAATTGACGGCACGGGTGCGGCGGTTGGACCGCGAGGGCTGGCAGGATTTGCGCGATACCGCTTTTGTGGCGGGGAAGCTGCAATCGCTCTCACAAGACCATGACCGGGCCCTGCGGGTGGAACGCATGGCGCGCTTTATCAGTGAAAAGGCGCTGGAAGATATTTCAGCCGATGATGTGGCGCGGGCGGCAGATTTGCACCCGAATTATGCGATGTCGCTGTTCAAGCGGGCGATGGGCCTGACGATCAAGCAATCGATCACGCGGCATCGGCTGGATACGGCGCAATCGATGTTGATTGCAACGGAACTGCCGGTGGCATCAATTGCGTTTGATTGTGGTTTTGGTTCGCTGTCGAGTTTCTATGCAGCGTTTGAGCAGCGGTTTCACAATAGTCCGGCGGCGTTCCGGCATGGGTTTGTGGGCAAGGTTGGGGTGTGAGGAAGGGGCCTCATCAGCCCTTCGGGCAGCTTCTCCAGAGGAGAAGCGACTGGTTGGCAGATCTCCCGAGATGATCAGAGTTTAAGGGAGGTCTTGGTGCGAGTCGCTTCTCC
>CAXTLE010000412.1:0-2728 GCA_964244855.1 uncultured Aestuariivirga sp.
ATGGTGAGGCGTCGGTGCACGATCATCGCGCGGTGTTTCATGACGTGTGGGATGGTTGTTGGCTTGATTGCCCGTGCGGCCGCCTTGATCACGCGCTTGCGTGCCATTCGGTGTGCCCCAACCGTTTGAACCACCACCATGCGGTGTGTCGTGAGAGTTGCCGCCGCCTTGCCTGTCATTAAGGGATGGATTATTCGCATTGGCCGGATTGCCTTTGCGTCCATCGCCACTCGAATCACGCGCCTCTGTTTGTAGTCGTCCTGGCCCAAAATGATTTGAGCCATCGGCCAATTTTCCATTATTGGCGTTTCGCTGCGCCATTTCCTCGTCTTCATTGCCATTAAGCGGCGTTGCAGACGCAATCTGATCAATAAACACACCAAGGGGTCCCAGCACATACGCGGCCTTGCCGCCAATCTTGCCTGCAAGCTTTGCTGCATCATCGAGATAGGGCGCAACTTTGCCAACAGCTTTTTCAGCCAGTCTTATTGCATCATCAAGAAGACCACCGGTTTTTTTGGCATCAAATTTATCCCAGAACATTTTATTGGCCTTGTTGGCCAAGTCTTTGCCTACTTCTGCATCTTCTTTAATTCTATTTGTGAACAGCTTGCCAGCGTCAAGTCCTTCTTTGGCGGCATCGCGCAGGTCATCAACCTTGTCGGCCAGTCGTCTTGCAGCTTGATCATCACCGTCCAGCATTTTTTTGAAGTCAACAGAATCCTCCAATTTATCGAGACGTGACTTTACTCCATCTTCATAAGAGTTAAGCGGACGGCCATTGTGGGCAGACTTGTCCAAAGTGCGGGCATCGGTTCTGTCACTTGGCAGTTCGATGCGATTTTCAGGTGCATCCAGATTGAACAGGCCCCGATCACGCAATTCTTTAAGTAGTCCACTATTATTGTTTATATTCCGCGAAATGACATGGTGATCCTGAAGGTCGACATCGTATTCAAGTGGTGACATGGTTCATCTTTCCCTTCGAAACAGCTTTATAAGTACTAACTGAGATATGCCTTACGGAAGGCGGCACCTTGCCAACTCCACTTTTTGAACTCGTCCTTCACCCTTTGCGACACCACAACTTTTGCTCTTGACTGCGGAACACTGAAAAAATCTGCGCGCCCAATAGCGGTTCCAAAAAAAAACTGCTTATCCGAAACTGACATTGAAACGGTCTGCCCCTTGGAATCGTACTCATTTGGCTTGCACTCTGACCTCGCGCGATCGAGTGCACCCACTATGCTCCGGGTCACAAGGGCGAGACAGCGCTCCGGTCCGGGCGAACCATCGGGCATCAGCGTCTTGCAGGGCCGGAAATCAAAAGCTTCTGCATCAATAGATTCGAAAAACGCTCGTAGAGGTGAAGTCAGAATCCAGATGTTTCCCTTGGTCTCGAAATCAACGAAATATTTCTCCTGCTTGCCCCTGAACTTCAAAATGGGAATCGCCGCCATGGGTCTAAATCGCAGAGATCCCATATAGTCCCAGTCAATTCCAATTATCCGTGCAGGTGGAACCACAACCTCTTTCTCGTTAATGTAGTCAAGCCCGCCTCCAAAGCTGGTCCACCGTGATTCCATGAAATAGACAAATTGCTGCTTGGTCTGCTTCTTGCGTGAGGTTGTAGACTGTTCATTCATCGTTGTACCTGTTCCGTCGTGATCTGCAGCACGTGTTCTCCTGTTCCATCGTCGGCGAATTTCACGCGGAGCCTTTCGGTTTCACTGTAACCGATGGAGTCAGCGTCTTTCAGAACCGGACCTTTCTCGAGCAGGTAGCCCGTAAGTGCGATTGCCCGCTGCAGAACTGCGCCAAAGGATTCCTTGCGCGGAGCCATTTCGATTTCGTAGCCAACAAAGCCCCGCAAGCCGATGGAAAACAAACCGATTTCGCCGGACTTCTGATCAGCCCAAGGCGAATATGTCACCCAAAGGTCGAGTGGCGGCAGTCCTTCTCCCAATCCTGCGATTGTCCCGGCGATTGAGCCGTGTTTCATCAGTGCCATCGAAGATTCCCAATACATGGCAAGTGCATTGGAGATATTGGCAAGAGCCAGTGTTGCCATGGCCAAGGCCCGTGAGCTTGAGGTCACTTTGTCAAAGCCGGATGGTTCGCCCATGATGCTCAATATGACATGCGAACGATGGGCCGAAATCACATCCCGCGCTTCGGGCCAAATGAAATTCAGTTTATAGGCAGCCGCAAGGCTTTCATCCGGCTGTGGTGTGTCGAACACAAGTATCGCCACAACGATACCATCGATCACCAAAAGATTGTCGGCACCTGATGCAGCAGGTGCCCGGAGAGTGTCCGAGATAATTGGAAAAAGCTTTTGTATCTCTTTGGCGACAGTTGAGGCTTTAATGTCAAGCGCATCTTTCAAATAAACCGAGCTTGCAATTCTCATCGTTCGATCACGCCTTTTAGAATTACAATGATGTGGTGGAAAGCGTTCGCTTGCAACATCTGATTTGAATTACGGTGAGACTGCAGTTTACTCACTCTTCCTTTCGAGTAAATGGAATTTACCGTTTTCATTTTCGATGTCGCCACTTTGTCTGCCAATTCGTCTTTCACTGTCGACGCAACCATTGATTTATTCAAGCGCCAAGTAGCCATAGAACAACCTGCATTTCTGGAGTTGGGATTTTGTGACGCTTTCCCTTTACATCCCCTCACCCGGCGCTGCTGCGCTGACGCTCCGCTTTGCCGACCTCTCCCG
>CAXTLE010000413.1:0-2716 GCA_964244855.1 uncultured Aestuariivirga sp.
CCGGAAGACCGCACCAAGGACGTGCAGTTGAAAGCCGCCATTGACCTGTTGCACGGTGTCAAGGTTGTCACCAACGTGAAGCCGGTGGAAGCCACCAAAAAAGACGAAAAGAAGTCAAACTAATCGCGGCAGCGCATGGTTAACACGACGTTAACGCTTGGCCGTTTAGCTGGGGGTTTGACGAATCGGACTGCCTTTTGAGTAACCATGCGCCGCGATGAACTGAAACAGCCCCTGCACCAGCGCGGATTGGGAACACGCCTTTGGGCGGGTCGTCCTGGTCTGCTGGCTTGCTGCTATGTGACAATCGCCGCGGGCTTTGTCAGTGCAGGCGTCTGGGCCGTCAAACAACCCATGCCTTTTGCTGGCGAACCGATCGTTGTGGTTTCGATTCCGCCCGCGCGAGAAGTTGTCAGCACTGCATCTACCGATCCTGCCCCCGCTGCTGAAGCGGAAGCCCCTGAGCCACCCTTGCCCGATATCGAACAGGTGGGAGAGCCACAGGTGGCATTTCAGGAACCTGTAAGATCTGACACCTATCAGCAGGACTCCGCCATCGTCATAAGTCCACGCCGACCCTTGGCCGTCGCACCGCAAACGAAAGTCACGGAAGTTGGCACTTATGGCCAACTGCCGCGCATTTCCAAAACCGGCGAAAAACCGTTCCGTATTTATGAGCGACCAACATCGCTGAACGTCATCCATTCCGATGCACCGAAGATTGCGATTTTGCTGGGCGGCATGGGTCTCAATGAAAAGCTGACCTCGCAAGCCGTCAAAGACCTGCCTGCGGACATCACATTTGCCTTTGCGCCCTATGGCAATAATCTGCAGGATCAAGTGAACCGCGCCCGCCATGAGGGCCATGAAGTGTTCCTCCAGGTGCCGCTGGAACCCATCGGTTATCCCGCCAACAGCCCTGGCCCCAAGACGTTGGAAGGCGACGCCACCGACGCTGAAAATCTTGACGCGCTGCGCTGGCACATGAGCCGTTTCACGGGTTATGCGGGCGTGGTCAATTATATGGGTTCGCGTTATCTTTCGATGCCAAAGGCCATCAAGCCGCTGTTGTCGGAATTGAACAAACGCGGCGTGTTGTTCCTTGAAGACGGCTCCATGGCTTTGTCCGCTACGGAGAATACCGCCAAAGCCATGCAGATGTCGATCAAACGGGCGCAAGTCGTGATCGACGCTGATCCCAATCCGCAAGCCATTATCGCACAGCTCACATTGCTGGAAGAACAGGCCACTGGCACCGGCTTTGCCGTGGGCACAGGCACAGGTCTCGAAATTACCATCAACACGGTGCGCGAATGGGCCAAGGCAGCCGCTGAGCGTGGCATAATCCTTGTTCCCATCACAGCCGCTTACAAAGGCCGCACGGGCTGATAGAAGCCTCTGATGACTGACAAGAATCACATCACCGGATACCGCGCCAACGTGGGCATCATGCTCATCAACAAACACGGCCTGCTCTGGGTCGGCCGACGCTTTGAAAAACAGAATGACGATGGCGTGGGCAAGTGGTGGCAAATGCCGCAAGGCGGCATTGACGAGGGCGAAGACCCGCGCGCCGCAGCCTTCCGCGAATTGCAGGAAGAGACGGGTGTGACCTCGGCTGAATTTCAGGAAGAGGCCGAAGGCTGGTTCAAATATGATCTGCCCGAACATCTGATCGGCAAAAGCTGGGGCGGCAAATATCGCGGCCAGAAACAGAAATGGATCGCACTGCGCTTCACCGGCGACGACAGTGAAATCGACTTGACCCCTCCCGGCCACAAGCAGGAATTCGACCAGTGGAAATGGGCGGACATGGATGAAGTGCTGGACATCGTCGTGCCCTTCAAGAAGGCGGTATATATCGACGTCATCAAGGCCTTGAGGCATCTGGGCCAGTGACTTTGAAACATGTGATATTTGACTGTGACGGCGTGCTGGTAGACAGCGAACCCCTGTCCATGCGGGCCGATGTGATGCTGTTGAAACAGCACGGCATCGACATCAGCGAAGCCGAAGCCCACAACCGTTTCGTCGGCACCACCTTTCAGGCCATGCTCGACATGATGACGGAGCAATTCGGCACCCTGTTTCCGCCGGGGCTTCACGCGGTCAAAAACACCATGGTCGAAGCGCTCTATCGCAGCAAGTTGAAAATCGTACCCGGAGTGGCGGATGTGCTCGACGCGTTGAAAGCCCGTGGCGTGACACTGTCCATCGGCTCCAACAGCCCGAAAAAACGCGTTGAACTGGCGGTCGATTTGGTGGGGATCGCCGATCGTTTTGATCGCATTGTAACCTATGAAGATGTGGCCAACGGCAAGCCTGCGCCGGATATATTCTTGAAGGCTGCGAAATTGGCAGGAGCCGCGATTGGCGAATGCATCGTGGTTGAAGACTCGCTCACGGGCGTGACGGCGGCAGCCGCGGCTGGCATTCGCACTGTTGGTTTTACGGGCACACATGGGCACCCCGAGCAGCATGCAAAGGATTTGCTGCGGGCTGGGGCGGATGTGGTGATTGCGCGGATGGGTGAATTTATTCGCCACTTCTGAAACAAGTTTTTTCAACGCTTCAAAACTTGTCATTGCCGGGCTTGTCCCACTGCTGTCCGGTTAAGGAATTACAAGAAATGAAAACCTGTGGGTTTCCTGGGCATTTCCAACAATACCATGCGGTCGAAGCTTCAATTTGAGAAATCTCAACATTGCAAAGAACG
>CAXTLE010000414.1:0-2710 GCA_964244855.1 uncultured Aestuariivirga sp.
GAGAGGGCAACTGCCGTCGAACCAGACTGTGAGGGTGGGGGAGGAGATGGTCATGATGTATTTATGGGATGGGGGACGAAATGTTTCAATAGAAGCAGATCTCAAAAATATTTCTAATTAGTCAGGTTTTAACTTTTAATTGGTCATCGAAAAGTTTATAACTGGCCATCATGTTGATCTCGCCAAAATCACCTGTAATCATCGACCGCAAGGCAAAATCCCGTGTTGTAGAGGCTTTGGACGATACCCGCGTTGTTCTTGTCTTAGGGCCGCGTCAGGCCGGCAAGACTACTCTTGTGCGCACTTTTGCAAATGTTGAACGGCCTTATGTCACGCTGGACGATGTACAGGCGCTGGCTGCGGCGGAGACCGATCCCGTCGGATTTATCCGTGGGCTTCCTGCGGCTGTGATTGATGAAATTCAGCGGGTGCCAGAGTTAATGCTTGCGATCAAGGAACGTGTCGACCGTGACAAGACGCCTGGGCAGTTTTTACTCACCGGGTCTGCGAATGTGATGGCGTTGCCGGCCATTGCGGATTCGCTAGCAGGGCGTGTGGCCACCACGATGTTGTTGCCATTTGCACAGGCCGAACTTGCGGGAACACCCGGCCATTTCATTGACCGCATCTTCGCGGGTGAATTGCCCAAAGCCAGTGGTGGATATGATGTGAGCTTGATGCAGCGTGTGCTGAACGGCGGTTATCCGGAAGCCTTGCTGCGAAAATCCGAAGCACGTCGTCAGGCTTGGTACGAGGACTACCTGTCGCTCATCCTTGATCGCGATGTGCGTGATATTGCACGTATCGACCAGTTGGACCGGCTGCCCAAATTGATGCGGATGTTGGGTGAGCATGCGGGTCAGCTTTTCAATGCGCTGTCGCTGGCTTCTCCAACTGGATTGTCGGCGCCGACGGTTCAGCGTTACGTGTCGATTCTTGAACGCCTGTTTCTGGTGCGGATATTGCCGCCGTGGCATTCCAACAAATTGTCGCGCCTCATCAAAACGCCAAAGCTGCAATTTCTTGATAGCGGTCTGCTGGCCAGTGTGCGCGGTGATACGACAGCATCACTGCAAGAGAGTAGAACACGCCTTGGACCGCTGTTAGAGTGTTTTGTCTTTTCCGAAATCTTGAAACTGGCAAGCTGGAGTGCCACGCGCGTGACAGTCTCGCATTTTCGCACCAAGGAAATGGACGAGGTTGATCTGGTGCTGGAAGACAATCGTGGTCGCGTTGTCGGTATTGAAGTCAAGGCAGGGGCGACATTGCGACCCAAGGATTTTTCAGGCTTGAAGAAGTTGCAGGAGGCGACAGGTGACAGATTTTTGCGAGGCCTAGTTCTGCACGATCATGATCGCGTGACGCCGTTCAGCGAGAAGATACAGTCGGCTCCCGTGTCGGTGTTGTGGACCATGTAGGGGGTGGGAGGATCGTTGAAACAAGCGCCCGTGGCTACAAAGGGACGAGCGAGGAAAGCGGCTTGATGTGGGTCTGAAGTCAAAGGCGGCGACCTCCTTATTTTATCGGAAAGCATGAAACGAGATGAAACGCAGGTCTGAAGATGGTGTGCACGTCACGACTGAAGGTCGATGTTTATGTGGCGCGTGCAAGTGGATTTTCACAGGCAAAATTGCGGATGCGACAATCTGCAATTGCAGTGCTTGTCGCCGTTATGGTGTGTTATGGGCTTATGATTTTGACGGCGAGGCGATTCATATTGCAGCAGCAGACGGGCAGTTAACCTCGTTCTTTCGCCACGAAAACAGCCCTTTGTCCTTCGATTTCTGCAAGACGTGCGGCTGTCTTGTATCATGGCGGGAAGCCAAGGCAGGGCCAAAGGGGCGCATTCGTGTTGCAGTCAACTTGCGGCTGGCCGAGCCTGACACAGTGGCACATATTCCATTGCTGCATTTTGACGGATTGCACAGCTTTGAAGATTTACCATCTTCGGGCAAGATTGTCGGAGATGTCTGGTTTTAGGGGGGACCGTGTGAGTCTTATTTCGTTTGTACAGTGGGCAATTGCCATCGAATCAGACAGTGAGGGTGAGAGCGCGTGGTGCCATGGACAAGACTTGGCGCTGGTCGGGCGGCTCAACAACGGGGCTTGCTGACGCAGAGAGGAGGTTCTGGTGAAGGGCCATCATTCGTCTTGGCACTCACGTCTGCTTTCGCCTCACTCTGCGATCCCAGCAGAATAAGGAGGCGGGGTTTCTCGATGTGCAAAGTGACCTGTCATCCCGCCTTCGGATAATCAATGCCGCAGCCATAGGACTGGGTAGCGGGCACTGATACGGGCTTTCCGGCTGCGAGTTCGTCGAGGGCTTGTCGGATGTAGTTGAGGCCTGAGGTGCCGTCGCCCCAGGGGTTGTTGTCAATGGCACCCATGTAGGCGAGTTTCCCCGTGGCGTCGATGATGGCAGCACTGGGGGTGGAAGAGGCGCCGAAGAGTCTGCCCAAAGTGCCGTTGTCGTCCATGATCATGTAGGGGCTGGCGATGTTGCGGTCTTTCAACAGGGCTTGCGAACCGGCAGCGTCGAGAGAGCCAAAATCTCCTGGCGGCGAAGTGTGCACGGGCAGCCAAGAGGCCTGCTTTGTTGCAGCATAGTCCTGAAGCGCATGCATGGCACCGGATTGATAGTGCTTGAGGGTAAATTCACACACGGGGCTGGTCCATTCCAGCACCAGAGTCTTGCCGTGGTAATCAGATA
>CAXTLE010000415.1:0-2688 GCA_964244855.1 uncultured Aestuariivirga sp.
TCAATGGCACACGGGAGCTGGTGATCACCAACACCTCCTATATCGTTCCCTATCGTATTCAGGCTGGCGTGATACAGGTCTTGCGGGTGTACCACGGCGCAAGGCGCTGGCCGGAGCGGATGTATAGGTCATAAGCAATTCTCTGTTTCCTACCGGCCAGATAGCGCAGTTCGAATTAAAGCTTCCTAATTCCAAAGTTGAGTGAAGACTCAAAGTCCGATTTTTAGTACAGCGGTGACGACAGCTTTTACAGTCTCAGCAATAGCAGTCCCTACTGCTTTTTCAGTACACCACTTCAATGCCCGACCAATTAACATACCAAATGACTTTTTTTCGACCTGTGGTGCCTCAAGTAACTCCTTCGCCGCCTTTATTTCAGCCACGTGTTGAGCCTTTTCGTTCGGTTCGTCTTTGCCTATCGAGTTGCTTGTCGATAACGCATTTATCAGCTTCTGAAGGCTATGCTTGAGTTCTAGCAGTAACACTTCATCATTTAAGGCCACTAGTTGAATAGGTTGCGTTTTTACTTTTACCGACAAGTCATTTGACAATTGTCGAGCATCAAAAAATTCTTTGAGGGAGTTTGTTTTGTCCTGAATATTAAAACTGCGGACTAGCTCCTCTCTTCGTCCATTGTCAATTTCCGGAAACTCGGTTCCGTTTCCGCGCAGGACTCGATCTTTCTCGGCAGCAATCGTGGCAATTTGTGAGCAAAAGCTTTTTAAAAGCTGATCGAATTCATCCGCGATTTCGGTAGAAATATTTGGCGGAAATCGTTCCAGTGCGTCTACCGCTAAATCGAAGTATTCGCCAAGTCTAAAAGCCAAGTATCTTTTCAGCGTCGCCCAATAGACTTGATGTGCAGATCCATAATATCGAATTCCGCCATATCTAATCATTCGACCGTCAAAGCTGTCTATCTCCACGCCTTGTTGTTCTTTAATGAAATGCCATTTGAAAAACCATTCGTTCTGCATGCGTAAAATTTCGATATCAATTTTGTCTCTGAGTCGAGTGCCGAAGGGGGTCATTATTTGCCTCGAAGATTTAGAGTAGGTGCGCTGATAGTGGGAGCGATACAGCGATTCTTCAGACCATCATAATGGTCGGGTCATCTTTGGATTGAAGTGGCAGGTTGTTCTGCTTGTACTTTGCGTTTAGCAGTTGTTTTTGTTGACACATCTCATCCGGCCTTGGAACAAACCTGTGGCATATTCCTCGACCAATCGGACGGATAAAAAAACTTACGCGGCTTTTATACTTCGTTTCGCCTTGTATTGCTTTCGAGTGAAAGCGACTTCAATTCACTGCCCATTCGCAACACTTTCTGCAAGAACGCCCTCGCATGCTTGGCAAAAGACCGACACACATAGGCTTTAATGACATCCTGCCCGACGATGTGCGGCCGGGCTGCGACGTCGCCGAACTTCATATTGCCCCAGCGGCAAAGATACGCATTTAAATGCACGCTTAAAATTGACTTTGCCACGATCCGATGCTAACATTGCTATATGGGCAACGAAACAAACACCCGTAAAATCATCTCGAGATTACTACGCGAAGGGTGGGTGAAGGTTCATGGTGGCAGGCATGACAAGTTTGATCATGTGGACCACACTGAGACGACGCTGATTGTGCCGCGCCACCGAGAGGTTTCGCCGGGTGTGGCGCGCGACATTGCCAAAAAGGCAGGATGGATTTCATGACGCATTATGTGGGTGTATTGGATGGCGGTGGCAAAACTTACGGCATTCGCATTCCGGATTTGCCGGGTTGCTATGGCGCGGGTGCTTCAGCCGAGGCGGCTATTGCCGATGCCACCTCTGCGGCGCGGGAATGGATGGCGCATCACCTTATCAAGGGCGGCAACCAACCGAAAAGCCGGACTATCGACCAACTTGTAAAGACTGCAGATTTTGACTCTTCGAACAAAGACGTAGCCGTCATGATTCCTGTTGTTCTGGATGCGGGGAGAACGGTGCGGGCAAATCTGACGTTTGATGCAGGCCTGTTGGAGGCGATTGACGCCGAGGCCGAAAAACGCGGACTGACCCGCTCAGCCTTTCTGGCCAGCGCGGCGCGGGAGCGGTTACAGTTATTTTGAGTTTGGGAGTGATGTGAACGTCACTTCACATTCGAAAACAACCCAACCTCACTCCCCCTTCGCCCTGCCTTCAGCAAAAACGCCCACGCATAATCCGCATAGGACCGGAACACATAAACCTCGATCACATCGTCTTCGATGATGTGCAGCAGTGCGCCCACTTCCGCGAATTTCATCCGGCGGATTGTGCCGGGGGGGTAGTCTCCGTGGGTGAGGTCGATGGAGGTGCCTTTCATGATTGTCGTGCGCGCGTGTTGGCCTTCGAGGCGGATGATGGCGCGCATGTCGGAGACGTTGACGGCTAAGGAGTGGATGCCCTTCAAAGCGGTGCTCAGGTGTTCGGTCAGGGCTTGCGCTTTGTCGCCGGGGCAGAGGATGAGCCATTGGTCGGGCGAGAGCCAGAGGGCTTTCATGTCGCCCCATGTTGTCGAGGTGCGAGGCGCTTTGGGGAGGTCGAGGCCCAGAACGGATTTTGCTGCTGTCATAAATTTGCGGTCGGTGCTGAGACCGCGCAGATCAATCATGCCGCGTCCTGCAATTTCGCGCATGTTGATGCTGAGACTGTCCGGGGCCTTGCGATGGGC